>NZ_SPVG01000088.1 GCF_004614165.1 Duganella callida
GGTCTGCGCCAGCGCTCTGGCGGCGCGGTGCCGCATGATCTCGGCCCGGCACCAGCCGGCGCGGCCATCTTCGGCGCGCTGCAGCGCCCGCGCGGTCAGCAGGGCCGGGTGGGCACTGGCCATGACTTCGGTCTGCAGCGGTCCGCAGAACGGGCTTTGTTCCAGCGCGGCCAGCGACTCGCGGGCGGTATCGCCCGGTGCGTACTCGAGCAGCCAGGCCGTCTGGAACACCCTTCCCCAGTAATGCCAGTTGGGCAGCATGGCGCGGCTGGCGACATCCAGCAACTCCGTGGTCCAACCCTGCGCCAGCGCGCGCGCGCCACTCCAGGTGGCGACCGAGCAGCCCACCGTCAAGGCGAAGCACAGCGAGATGCTGTGGCCGATCTCGCGCCCCTCCTGCACCGCGGCGCCGGTGACGCGCAGCGCCTGCTCCGGGTATCCCTGCATCCACAATACCAGCGACTGGATCGCCAGCGAAGAGATGCGCTGATCGAACTGGAAACCGTTATTCTGCGCGCGCGCCGCGTGGGTTAGCGGATGCGCGGCCACCGCGTCGGCGTACACCCGCGCCTCGTCCTGGCGGCCAAGGTAATGCAGCGCCAGCGATGTCAGGCGCGCATGGATGACTTTTTCCGCCTCGCCGGCATAGCGCCGCGCGCAGTCGCCGAACTGCTCGGCGAAACCGAGCGCGCTGGCGTAGTCGCCATGGAAGATGGCGTCGGTGAAGGCGCCCCACAGGCCGCGCATGTAGCACGCCATGTCGCCCAGCCGTTCGGCCAGCCGCAGCGTGGCGGCAAACACGCTGGTGCAGCGGGCGTCGCCGGCGTGCGTATGCAACAAGGCGTGGCCCAGCGCCAGGTTGAGCTGCATTGCCGCGCGCTCGTCCGCCTCCGGCCCCGCAGCCACGCATGCCAGCGCCACTTCCAGCCGCTGCCGGTATTCGCTCATCAGCGACAGCTGATACCACAGCGGCGCCGAGATCACCGTCAGCGTGACGCCGGTCACGACGTCGCCGCCGGCGCCGAACGCCCAATCCAGGCCGGCGCGCACGTGGTCGATGCTGCGCCCGTAGCGCGCCAGCCAGGCGCCGGTCGACTGGCGCTCCCAGTCCGTTTGCGCATCGGTCAACAGGTGGCAGCAATAGTCGGCATAGCGGCGCGCCATGCTGGCCATGGCGCCGGCGGCGGCCAGCTTTTCGCCGGCGTAGGCGCGCGTGGTGTCGAGCAGCCGGTACAGCATCACGTCCTGGTCGGCCTCGGTGCTGAGCAGCGACTTGGCGTGCAGATTGGCCAGCCCTTCCAGCGCCTGGTCGGTGCCGATACCGTCGCCAGAGACCACCACCACCGCCGCCTCCAGCGTGAAGCTGCCGCGGAAGATCGCGAAGCGTTGCAACAGCGTCTGCTCGACGACTGGCAGCTTGTCGAAACTCCAGTCCAGCGTGGCGCGCAGCGTCTGGTGGCGCGGCAGCGCCGTGCGGCGCCCGCGCACCAGCGTGTTGAAGCAGTTTTCCAGCTGCGCCGACAGGCCGGCGATGCCGAAGAAGTCGGCGCGGCCGGCGGCCAGTTCGATCGCCAGTGGAATGCCGTCCAGCCGCCGGCAGATATCGACGATGTGGCGCAGGTTTTCCGGCGACAGATCGAGACCGTTCATGCTGGCCATGGCGCGTTCGGTGAACAGTTGTACCGCCGAATACGACAAAACCTGCTCGCGCGATACGCCCTGTGCCGGCACGGTCAGCGGCTCCAGCCGGTGCAGGCGCTCGCCCTCGGCGCGCAGCGGCTCGCGGCTGGTGGCCAGGATGTGCAGCGGCGGATTGTCCGCGAGCAGTTGCTCCGCCAGCGCGGCTACCTGGTCGATCACGTGTTCACAGCTGTCGAAGATCAGCATGGCCTGCTTATCCCGCAGGAACGCCCGCAGCGACGGCAGGGGATCGTCGCCCAGCACCGGCAATCCCAGCGCGACCGCCACCGTGCTGGCCAGCAGCCGGCCGTCCGTCACCGGCGCCAGGTCGAGAAAATAGGTATGCTCGCCGAAGACTGGCGCCAGCGCCTCCGCCACAGCCAGCGCAATGGTGGTCTTGCCGATGCCGCCCGGGCCGACGATGGTCACGCAGCGATGCTGCGCCACCATGGCCGTCAGCAGCTCGCGCGCCTGCTCGCGGCCGATCAGGCGGGTCTGCAGCAGCGGCAGACGCACGATATCCTTGTGCAGTACTGTGGTACGGATGTCATGCGCCACGCGCGTCACCGGCGCCACAAAGCTGTAGCCGCGGCCCACCACGTTCTCCACGTAGCGCATGCCGCTGTCGTCCGCGCACAGTGCCTTGCGCAAGGTGCCGATGTGCACCCGCAGGTTGTTTTCCTCGACGATGGTGCTGGGCCAGACCCGGGCGATCAATTCTTCCTTGCTCACCACCTCCCCGGCGCGCTCCACCAGCGCCAGCAGCAGGTCGAAGGCGCGGCCGTTCAGGTGCACGGGACGGCCGTCGTTCAGCAGCAAGCGGTTGGCGGGGGCCAGCCGATACGGACCGAAGGCCAATTCCTGCTCGACGACGGTATCGGTGCGTGCCATTGCGCTCCCTCCTGCTGAAATTGTGATCATTGTGTCACGCCTGTTGGACAACTGGCAATCACTAGCGGCCTGGAAGCAGCGTACTTTAACAACAATTTATAGCGCTTTATTCACGCCGACGCCGCTCTGTTCTTACAATAAAGTCAAACCAGCCCAGGCGAAGCCACGACAAACCATGAAACCGCTGATCGCATCGCAGCCCCAGGCGCACCCGGTGTTCATTCTGCCGGCGGCGCTGAACGCGTGCGCCGAGGATGCGGGCCGCGCGCTGGTCGCGGCCTTGCTGCGCCCGGGCGGCGTTGGCGCCGTGGGTCCGGCGTTCGTCATCGATGGCGACGGTCTGGTCGATCTGGTCGAGACGATCACCGATGCCATGGATGGGCAGGAGGACCGAGGCGCGGCGACGTCCGCCGCGCCGCAGCTGGCGGCGTTGCTGACGCAGCCGGCCACCAGCATCATCGGTGAGATCAGGCGGCGCGACGGTGCGCAGCCCGCCGCCTTATATCTGGAAATCGATGGCGCGGCCCTGAGCGACATGGCTGCCCTGCTGTCCGTGGCGAGCCACGGCACCGGCCTGCTGGTGCGCTGTGGGGATTTCCAGTGCATGGCGAACCTGGCGGCGATGTGTGTCGGCACCGGAGCCGTCTACCTGCACGCGGCCGCCGAGGATGCGCTGCTGGCCAGGCTGCTGGCCTCCATCTTCCCCGCCGCGCCGGGACTGCTGACCATTTCTTCGCGCGCGCTGCCGGCCGGCTGGCCGGCAATCTAGCAGCCGCGCGCGGGCCGGCGGTTTTACTGGATCACGCGATAGCAGGGTGTGTACGGCTTGCCGGCCAGTTTCATGCGGCTCTGGGCAACGAAGGACGCCAGCAGCGCATCCATCGGCCCCATGATCTCCTTGTCGCCATGGATTTCGAAGTGGCCGTACTTCTCGATGGCGCGCATGCCCTCCTCCTTCACATTGCCTGCCACCACGCCCGAGAAGGCGCGGCGCAGCTGGGCCGCCAGCAGGTGTACCGGCTGGTTCTTGTGCAGGCTCAGATTGCGCATGTTCTCGTGGGTCGGCGGGAACGGACGCTGGAACTCGGCGTCGATCTTCAGGCCCCAGTTGTAGTAATAGGCGTCGCTGCGCGCCTTGCGGAATTCGCGCACCTGCTTGATCCCGGCCTGCATCTCGCGCGCCACCAGTTCCGGATCGTCGATGATGATCTTGTAGCGGCTCTGCGCCTCGGGCCCCAGCGTAGCGTGGATGAACTGGTTGATCTGCACGAAGTATTCGCGCGCGGTCTCGGGACCGGTGAAGATCAGCGGGAAAGGAATCTCCGCGTTATCCGGATGCAGCAGGATGCCGAGGATGTACAGAATCTCTTCCGCCGTACCGGCGCCGCCCGGGAACACCACGATGCCGTGACCGGTGCGCACGAACGCTTCCAGGCGCTTTTCGATGTCCGGCATGATCACCAGCTCATTGACGATCGGATTCGGCGACTCGGCGGCGATGATGCCCGGCTCGGTGATGCCGAGGTAGCGGCCGCGGTGCAAGCGCTGCTTGGCGTGGCCGATGGTGGCGCCCTTCATCGGCCCTTTCATCGCGCCAGGGCCGCAGCCGGTGCAGATGTCCAGGTCGCGCAGGCCCATTTGATAGCCGACTTCCTTGGAGTAGTTGTATTCCGCGCGGTTGATCGAGTGTCCGCCCCAGCACACCACCAGGTTGGGGTTGAGCATGGGCTTGAGCACATTGGCGTTGCGCAGGATGTGGAACACGGCGTCGGTGATGCCGCCGGTCTCGGTCAGGTCGAATTTCGGGTTATCGGTGACTTCGTTGCTGACGAAGACGATATCGCGCAGCACCGCGAACAGATGCTCGTGTATGCCCTTGATCATTTTGCCGTCGACAAAAGCGATCGCCGGCGCGCCCTTGATATCGAGCTTGATGCCGCGTTCGCGCTGCACGATGCTGATGTCAAACGATTTATACCGTTCCAATAGTTCCTTGCCATCGTCGATGGTGCTGCCGCAGTTGAGCACCGCCAGTGCGCACTTGCGGAAGACGTTATATAGGCCGCCCTGGCTGGTATCCAGCAGTTTGTTCACCTCCGCCTTAGAAAGAATCTCCAGTTGACCTTCGGGAGAGATCTGGGTATCGACAACCTCTAGTTCCATGATGCGTAAATCCTTCCATATTCTTAAGAGACCTGCGCCACCAATATACACGACATCCCGACGGCACGGGGTTATCACAAATGACACAAGTTTGCAGGGTCGGCATCAAAAAGTGCGTCGGGAGCGGATTTGTAGATTACAATGGCGCGCAATTTGGCCGCCCCACAAGGGATGCCAGTACTTTTTTGACCATAACGAGATGATGAGGAGGAGTTGCATGAGCGGTGCAGCCACCACCAAGCAAACGGAAGCCACCATTCCGGAATTTAAGCAGATCATGGGGCATCCGGCTCCGCTGTGGATGTTGTTCATGACCGAGTTCTGGGAACGCTTCGCGTTCTACGGCATACGCTGGGCCCTGGTGCTCTACGTGGTCGCGCAGTTCTACAACGGCGACTCGGCCGGCGAATCATCCGCCAACCTGGTCTACGGCTCCTATCTCGCATTGGTATATGCCGCCGCGCTGTTCGGCGGTTATGTGGCGGACCGCGTGCTGGGCTACCAGCGCTCCATCCTGGTCGGCGCGTCCTTCATGGCTGCCGGCCTGTTCATGATCGCCTTCCCCGACCAGACGGTATTCAAATTCGGCCTGGCCACCATCATCGTCGGCAACGGCATGTTCAAGCCCAATATCTCGACCATGGTCGGTAAGCTGTACAGCACCGCCGACACGCGTCGCGATTCCGGCTTCACCATTTTCTACATGGGCATCAACTCCGGCGCGTTGATCGCGCCGGTGCTGACCGAGTGGCTGGCGTCGGCCATCTTCGGCAGCGGCGGCATGCCGGCTTATAAAGTGGTGTTCATGTCGGCCGGCGTGGGCATGCTGATCAGCCTCGTATGGTTCTACATCGGCCGCCGCGGCCTGAAGGGCATCGGTGCGCCGGACGCGACCAACAACGATCCGAAGCGCCTGCTGTACGTGGTGCTGGGCTCCATCGCCGTGATCCCGGTGGTGTACTTCCTGCTGGCCGCCGGCGCCAAGAATTTGCAGCTGGTGCTGTCGGTGCTGTTCATCCTGCTGTCGGTGATGCTGCTGGTGGAAGGCATCCGCAACGGCAAGGTGGCGCGCGACAAGGTGATCGCCATGCTGGTGATCTTCTTCTTCAACATCATGTTCTGGTGCTTCTTCGAACAGGCGGGCAGTTCGTTCACCTTCCTGGCCGAGAAGATCGTCAACCGCGAGATGTTCAACTGGACCTTCCCGGTGGCCTGGTTCCAGACGGTGAATTCGCTGGCGATCATCGCCTTCGCGCCGATCATCGCCGCGATCTGGGTGATGCTGGGCCGCGCCAATCCCTCGATTCCGCGCAAGTTCGGCCTGGGCCTGATCTTCAACGCATCGGCCTTCGCGCTGCTGATGTACGCGCTGTCGATGCTGGTCGACGTCAACAACAAGATCCCGTTCTGGACCCTGTTCATGGTCTACGTGCTGCAATCGATCGGTGAACTGTGCCTGTCGCCGATCGGCCTGTCGATGGTGACCAAGCTGGCGCCGACCCGTCTGGTGGGTCTGGGCATGGGCGGCTGGTTCCTGTCGACCGGCATCGGCAACAACCTGTCGGGCATTTTCGCTTCGGCGGTGTCGGGCGAGAGCGGCATGTCGGTGCCGTCGGCGCTGCAGGGCTACACTTTCGGCTTCTATTCGCTGATGGCCGGCGGCGTGATCCTGTTCCTGATCGCCCCGCTGATCCAGAAGCTGATGCACGGCGTGAAATAAGCGCACGGCGCTTCAACCAGAACGGCAGCCAGTGGCTGCCGTTTTTCATTTGGCCATCGGATGCTCGATGAGCCACTGGCGCAGCCTGTCGGCGGCGTCCGCCGGCAGATGCAGGCCCAGTTTGGTGCGGCGCCAGAGGATGTCCTGGGCGCTGCGCGCCCATTCGTAGCGGCGCTGATATTCGACTTCGGCGGCGTACAGGCCGGGAGCGATTTCGTCGCCCATGTCGGCGATCTGCGCGCGATCGCACAGCAGCGTGTGGATGCGCGTGCCGTAGGCGCGGCAGTAGCGCGCCACCAGCAGCGGCGGCAGCCAGCTGTAACGGGCCTGCTGCGCCCTCGCCCAGGCGTCGAATTCCAGCACCGAGCGGTTATTCGGCGCGGCGCCATAGACATCGCCGCCGGGCAGGCAGGCATTCTGGGTCCACGCACCGTGATGGTTGGACAGCGCCTTGGCGATGTGATCGACCGCTTCCTCCGCCAGCTTGCGGTAGGTGGTGATCTTGCCGCCGAAAACGCTCAATATCGGCGGCCCATGGCTGTCGATCTCCAGACGATAGTCACGCGTGACGGCCTTGGCGGCGGCGCCGTCCTCCACCAGCGGCCGCACGCCGGAGTAGGTCCACACCACATCGGCCGGCAGCACCGGGGCGGCAAAATATTCGCTGGCCAGACGGCACAGATACGCCACTTCCTCGTCGCTGATGGCCACCTGGCCGGCGTCGCCGTGATAATCGACATCGGTGGTGCCGATCAGCGTAAACTCGTGTTCATACGGGATGGCGAAGACGATGCGCCCATCGCGGTTCTGGAAAATATAGGCGTGGTCATGCTCGAAGATGCGCTTGACGACGATGTGGCTGCCCTTGATCAGCCGCAGCTGGCCACCGCCCTCCTTGGGCAGCGCCTGATGCAGCAGGTCGGCGGTCCAGGGGCCGGCCGCGTTCACCACGTAACGCGCATTGACGCGGATATGCCCGCAACTGGCCTTGAACAAGGTCGCTTCCCAGTCGGCGGCCTTGCGCTCCAGGCGGGTGCACGCCGCCTGCGTAAGTATGGTGGCGCCCTTTTCGCTGGCGTCCAGCGCATTCAACACCACCAGCCGGGCGTCGTCGACCCACCCGTCGGAATACACGAAGCCGCGCGTGAACCCCGGCTTCAGCGGCTTGCCGGCCGCGTGGCAGCGCAGATTCACGCCGCGCGATCCAGGCAACAGCTCGCGCCGCGCCAGCAGATCATATAAAAACAGGCCGGCGCGTATCAGCAGCGCCGGCCGCTGTCCCGGCGCGTGCGGCATCACGAAGCGCAGGGGCCACATGATGTGCGGCGCCGCGCGCAGCAGCACCTCGCGCTCGATCAGCGCCTTGCGCACCAGATTGAACTCGTAATACTCCAGATAACGCAGCCCGCCGTGTATCAGTTTGGTCGACGCCGACGAGGTGTGCGCCGCCAGATCGTCCTTCTCGCACAGCACGACCGACAGCCCGCGCCCGGCCGCGTCGCGCGCAATGCCGGCGCCATTGATGCCGCCCCCGATCACCAGGACATCGCAATCCAGTATGTGCTGCGGTTCCGCCATATGGTCCCTTTGGATCTGTATACCTGTACGTTACGACAAGTGACGCCAAGTAACAATAGCCATGATCTATAATCGCCCATACTTCTGCAACCGTGAGATGATGTTTTGACAACCTCGAATGCTTTCGTCGCCAAATGGCTGACCCGCCGCAACCTGATCCGCACCGCCATCGCCGGCGGTATCGCCGCGGCGGCCGGCGGCGGCCTGCTGGCGGGCTACATGCTGCTGTACGTGGCGCCCAACCTGCCTTCGCTGGAAGCCATCACCGACTATCGTCCCAAGATCCCGCTGCGCATCTACACCGCCGACAATGCCCTGATCGGCGAATTCGGCGAAGAGCACCGCGACTTCATCGCCATCAAGGATATGCCGGAGATGATGAAGAAGGCGCTGCTGTCGATCGAGGACAAGCGCTTCTATGAACACAGCGGCATCGACTGGGTGCGCGCGCTGGGCGCGGTGCGCTCCAACCTGGGCGGCTCGTTCCGCCAGGGCGGCTCCACCATCACCATGCAGGTGGCGCGTAATTTCTATCTGACGCGCGAGAAGGTCCTGGGCCGCAAGGCGCAGGAAGTGATGCTGGCCATGAAAATCGAGGCGGCGCTGAACAAGGACCAGATCCTGGAGCTGTACATGAACCAGATCTACCTGGGTCAACGCTCGTTCGGCTTCGGCAGCGCGGCGCAGACCTACTTCGGCAAGTCGTTGAAGGATCTGGATATCGCGGAAATGGCCATGCTGGCCGGCCTGCCGCAGAACCCCGCGCGTCACAACCCGGTGGCCAATCCCAAGCGCGCGAAACAGCGCCAGCACATCGTGCTGAAATCCATGCGCGACCAGAACGTGATCAGCGAGGAGCAGTACCAGAAGGCGCTGCACGAAACCCTGCACATCAACCGCAAGGGCCAGGACTTCGACGTGCACGCGGAGTACGTGGCCGAGCTGGCGCGCCAGCAGGTGTACGCGCAATTCAAGGAAGATGCCTACACCAAGGGCATCAGCGTCTATACCACCATCCTGAAGGCCGACCAGAAGGCGGCCTATGAATCGATGCGCCGCAATGTGCTGAACTACGACCAGCGCCACGGCTACCGCGGTCCGGAGGCGTTCATCGAACTGCCGGCCGGCGAGGAAGAACGCGACGACGCCATCGAGGAAGCGCTGCAGCGCCGCCCGAGCAGCGAGGGCCTGATTCCGGCCGTGGTGCTGGAAGCGGGCGCCAAGGCGGTCAAGGTGCAGAATCCTTCCGGCGACGAAATCACCATCAGCGGCGACGGCCTGCGTTTAGTGACGGCTGCCTTGAGCGACAAGGCCAAGGATGCCATCCGCCTGCGTCCGGGCGCCGTGGTGCGCATCATGCAGGGCGAGAAGAATGGCTGGTCCATCACCCAGGTGCCGCAGGTATCGGCCGCCTTCGTGTCGATCGACGCCGTCAGCGGCGCGTATCATGCCATGGTCGGTGGCTTCGATTACAACCTGCAGAAGTTCAACCACGTGACGCAAGCCTGGCGCCAGCCGGGCTCCTCGATCAAGCCGTTCGTGTATTCGGCGGCGCTGGAGCGCGGCTTCTCGCCGCTGACGGTGATCAACGACGCGCCGCTGGAACTGACCGGCGCCGAGACCGGCAACGAGCCGTGGGCGCCGAAGAACGACGACGGCAAGTTCGATGGCCCCATCACCATGCGCCGCGCGCTGGCGGAGTCGAAGAACGTGGTGTCGGTGCGCATCCTGCGCGCGATCACGGTGCCGTATGCGCATAATTATCTCGGCAAGTTCGGCTTCGATCTGTCCAAACACCCGAAAAACCTGACCATGGCGCTGGGCACCGGCTCGGTGACGCCGGCGCAGCTGGCCGGCGCCTATTCGGTGTTCGCCAACGGCGGCTATTCGGTCGAACCCTATCTGATCGCGAAAATCGTCGACGGCGACGGCAAGGTGATCTCGGAAGCCAAGCCGCGCGAGACGTTGCCGGACGAGGCACGCGTGATCGATCCGCGCAACGCCTTCGTCACCGACTCGCTGCTGCGCGAAGTGACGCGCACCGGCACCGGCGCGGCGGTGGCGCGCCTTGGACGTCCCGACCTGGCCGGCAAGACCGGCACCTCCAACGATGCGGTCGATGGCTGGTTCGCCGGCTACGGTGGCGGTATCGTGGCGGTGTCGTGGATGGGCTATGACGACAACAAGTCGCTGGGCGGGAAGGAATTCGGCGCCACCGTGGCGCTGCCGATCTGGATGGACTACATGCGCGTGGCGATGCAGAGCCGTCCACCGCAGGAACGCCCGGTGCCGGTCGGCCTGACGCAGGTGAACGGCGAGTGGCTGTACGATGAATTCACCGGCGACGCCGCGCGCCAGACGCTGGATGTGGATGACACGCCACCGGGCGCGGAGAACGTCACGCCCGGTGCCCCGCTGCCGCCGGTCGCACCGGCCGCTCCCAACTCACCGGCGGCACCGGCAGTTCAGCCGAACGCGGAAAATATCAAACCGGTCCCGCCCAGCCGCTAACAGCATGCTGTCATCCCTGCCTACGCGGCGATGACAGGTGCGGTCAGATAGCCGCGCATCATGCGCACGGCGCTGTCGGCGAAGCGGTCCGGCGAGATATCGGCAGCGCGGTACTTCCAGCGCTTGACGTACCAGTCCTGGAAGGTGGCGACAATGTGCGCCGCCACCAGCTCGGCGCCGCCCGCCGGCCGCTCCGGCACCTGTTCGATTATCGCCGCGAACAGCGATTGCACATGCAGCTCGGCCTCCTTGGCCGTGCTGCGCTGGGCCGCCTGCAGCACGCGCGTATCCATGAACACGAAATAGAACCAAGGCTGCAGGATCTCGGACACATAAATCGAAGCGCGTATCAGCGCCTCCAGCTTGTCGAGCGGCTCGCGCAACTCGGCGAACATCTTGGGCACCTCGAGCGTGGCGTGACGCACCACGTCCTCGATCATCTCGGCCAGTTGATCCTTGCTGGCGATGTAGCCATACAGCCCGCCCATCGACAACCCGGTTTCGCCGCACAGGTCGCGCAGGTTCATCGCGCGGAAGCCCACCTCGTTGGCCAGCTTGAAGGTGGCGTTGAAGATTTTTTCCAGGTTTTCCAGCGCCGGCTTGCGGCGCTTGACCGTGATGCGGTCGGCGTAGCGGTCCAGCAGATACGCCCAGATATTGACGCCATCCAGCGGCGTCATCGCCTGAAATTGTTGAAAGTCGAATGGCACCTGCAAGGCTGTCCCTGTCATATTTTTTTGACGATTATAGCGCAGGAGCTTGCGCAGGTTCGCCACGCCCGCAGAATGGCTCGCCAGGCCGTGCGCAGCGGCGGTGCCGACGTGCATGTGACCTTGGTATCCGCCGCCAACAGCACCGAGGTGCGCGGCGAGCAGCTATTGTTACAGGTGAAGCAGATCCTCGCGGCGACCGGCGCGGCCAAGGTCAATCTCGTCGGCCACAGCCACGGCGGGCCGACGGCGCGTTATGTGGCATCGGTGCGGCCGGACCTGGTGGCGTCGGTGACCAGCGTGGGCGGCGTCAACAAAGGCTCGCGCGTGGCCGACGTCCTGATCGGCGCGGCGCCTGGGGTGGCGTACAACGTCGCCAATGCGGTGTCGGGCTTCATCAGCTTCTTGTCCGGCAGTCCGACCTTGCCGCAGAACGCGCGCGCGGCGGCGGTCTCGCTGAGCACCGCCGGCACGGCCGCCTTCAACAGCCGCCACCCGGCAGGCGTGCCGACATCGGCCTGCGGCGAGGGCGATTACCAGGTGCGCGGCGTGTACTACTTCTCCTGGAGCGGCGCGCAGCCTTATACCAATGCGCTGGACGCCAGCGATCCGGTGCTGGCGCTGACGGCGCTGGCCTTCGACGGCGCCAAAAACGATGGCCTGGTCAGCAGCTGCTCCAGCCATCTGGGCCGCGTGATCCGTGACGACTATGCGCTCAACCATCTCGACGAGGTGAATCAGCTGATCGGCATCACCAATCTGTTCGAGACCAATCCGGTGACCATTTATCGCCAGCAGGCCAACCGTCTGCAGGGTCTGGGGTTGTGATGAAGGCGCTGGCGCGGCTGGCCGCTGTAGCGGCGCTGGCGTACGGCGCGTGGCTGTGGGCCGCGCGTTCCGAAGCGCCAGTCGCGACGACGGACATGGCGCCCACCCGGCACTCCGCTGCCGATTATTTCGCCTTCGTCCGCTCGGCCGCCGGCACGCGGCCAGATGGCGACGTGCGCGCGCACGGCGACAGGCTGGAGGTGACGCCGGAGCTGGCCTACCTGTTCGACTACTATCTGGCCGGTCTCGGCGAGCGGCCACTGGCCTCCGTGCGCGCCGAGATTATCCGCGAACTCGAGCGTCGCCTGCGTCCGGCGGCGGCCGCCGAGGCCCTGCGCCTGCTGGATGCCTATCTGGCCTACAAGCGCGCCCTGGTGGATGTGGAGCGCGGGCTGCCGTCGCAAACCGATGCGGCCATGCGCGCGCGTCAGCGCCTGACGGCGGCGCAGCAACTGCGCCGTCAATATTTCAGCGACACGGAAATCGCCGGGCTGTTCGCGGCCGGCGACACCTACGACATGGATGCCATCGCCCGGCTGGAAATCGGCAGCGACGCCGGCCTGAGCCCGGGCCAGCGCCAACAGCGAATCGCCGCGCTGGACGCGGCGCTGCCACAACAGGCGCGCGAGGAGCGCGCGGCGCCGATGCGGGTGATCCGCCTGGAAGACGCGGTGGCCAAGGCCCGCGCGCAGGGCGCCGACGACAACGATATCTACCGCATGCGCGCCGCCGTCCTGTCGCCGGCAGCCGCCGCGCGCCTGGCTGAAGTCGACCGCGAAGAGATCGACTGGCAGCGCCGCATCACAGCCTACCAGGCGCAGCGGCGCGAGCTACAGCAAAACGCCGACAACGAAGCAGCGCTCCAGCAACTGCGCGCTGCCAACTTCACGCCAGACGAGCAGAAACGCCTGCCAGCCTACGAATAGCCTAATGGAGTCCGCGCGACTTTTTCAACGCATTCGGCTTCATTGGCGCTCAGCATGATTATCTCCTTTAGACGACTATCGATGCGGTACCAAGCTATCACTGCGCGCCAACGCTTCGATTGAGGAAGATCCAAGAAAAAAAGGCAGCCCGGAGGCTGCCTTCACTGTGCTGCTGCGCCAGATAGTGGCTTACTTTATTGTTGGTTAGACCTCTTCCCAGTCGTCCGCCGGGACCGCCTTCATCGCGGGGCGGGATGCCGCGCACACGGTCACCGCCGGGCGGGTGAGTAATTCCCGAACATCCACACCCCCTGCCGTGGATAGAATTGGCGAGATTTGTTCCCGCCCAACAATACTCAACCCCGCCACGAAAAACGTCAACCTTATTCGCGCAGGCTGTGGCATTGCGCGCACAATCACCGGCGGCGCGACGCGCGATGCGCAGCGGGCGCATATCGGTTACAGTAATGGCATGATTGAACAACGGTTATCCCCATGCCATACCCGATAGAGCAAAAGCTGGTGATCGGCATCGCCTCCAGCGCCCTGTTTGACCTCACCGCCTCGCACCAGGTCTACCAGGAAAGCGGGCCGGAGGAATACCGCAAATACCAGGAACAGCACCTCGACACCATCCTCGAGCGGGGCGTGGCGTTTCCGTTCATCCGCCGCTTCCTCAGCATCAACAAGCTGCATCCGGAGGCATCGCCGGTGGAAGTGGTGCTGTTTTCGCGCAACTCGCCGGAAACCGGACTGCGCGTGATGAACTCGATCGCCCATTATGGCCTGGACATCTCGCGCGCCTGCTTCCTGACCGGCCAGTCGCCGTACACGTATCTGCCGGCGTTCAACACCTCGCTATTCCTCAGCGCCAACGAAGTCGACGTGCGCAACGCCGTCAACGCCAACTACCCGGCCGGGCTGGTGCTGCCCTCGCGCACCGAGGACGACGAGGCGGACGGCGAACTGCGCATCGCCTTCGACTTCGACGGCGTGATTGCCGACGACGAATCGGAAGCCGTCTATAAAAGCAAGGGCATCGACCGTTTTCACACCCACGAAGTCGAGCGCGTCACCATCCCGCACCAGCCGGGGCCATTGGCCGACCTGTTCCGCAAACTGTCGGCCATGCAACAGATGGAGCAAGCCGCCGAGCGCGCCGACCCCGGCTACAAGAAGATTTTGCGCATCGCCATCGTCACTGCCCGCAGCGCGCCGGCGCACGAGCGCGTGGTGACCACGCTGAAAAGCTGGGGCGTGTCGGCCAACGAGACCTTCTTCCTCGGCGGCATGGAGAAGGCACGCGTGCTGAGCATCCTCAAGCCGCACATGTTCTTTGACGACCAGCTGGGCCACCTGCAGGCGCCGGCCGGCAACATCCCCATGGTCCACGTCCCGTTCGGCATCGCCAACCGCTAAAAATCGGGGTCCGAATGTCGGCTCTGACCCCGACTTAGTTCGTCTATAATACTGGGGCAAGCGGCGTTGCCACCCGGCGATGCCCGGATAACCGTTGAAGAGTGTTGTGTCGTCAGCCTTAACTAAATCCATTCCCAAACCCGGCAACCGCTTTGCCCTGCCCGCACTGCATGGCTCTGCGGATGCGTACGCGCTGGCGCAAGTGGCGCTGGATCTGAAATCGCGCGGCCAGATGCTGGCCGTATTTGTCGCCAGCGCCAGCGACGCCCAACGCCTGCGCGACGAGATCCCCTGGTTCGGCGGCGACCAGCTGCGCTGCCATCTGTTGCCGGACTGGGAAACCCTGCCCTATGACGCTTTCTCGCCGCACCAGGATCTGGTGTCCGAGCGCCTCGCCACGCTGCACGAGATCTCCAGCGGCCAGTGCGATGTGATGCTGGTGCCGGCCACCACCGCGCTGGTGCGCATGGCGCCGCCGTCCTTTCTGGCCGCCTACACCTTCTTTTTCCAGCAGGGCGAGTCGCTCGACGAGGCGCAACTGAAATCGCAGCTCACGCTGGCCGGCTACACCCACGTCACGCAGGTGATGTCGCCCGGCGAATATTCGGTGCGCGGCGGCCTGATCGATCTGTTCCCCATGGGCTCCGCCCTGCCCTACCGCCTCGACCTGTTCGGCGACACCATCGAAACCATCCGCACCTTCGATGCCGATACCCAGCGCTCGCTGTATCCGGTGAAGGAAGTGCGCTTGCTGCCGGGCCGCGAGTTCCCCATGGACGAAGCCTCGCGCACCGCCTTCCGCAGCCGCTGGCGCGAACATTTCGAAGGCGATCCTTCGCGTGCCACGATTTACAAGGACATCGGCAACGGCATCGCCTCGGCCGGCATCGAATACTACCTGCCGCTGTTCTTCGAGCAGACCGCGACGCTGTTCGATTATCTGCCGCAAGGCGCGGTGATCGCCACCGTCGGCGATATCGAGGCGGCCATCAAGCGCTTCTGGACCGACACTTCGTCGCGCTACCGCTTCATCAAGGCCGACCGCGAACGCCCCATCATGGCGCCGGAAGTCCTGTTCCTCAGCGACGAGCAGTTCTTCGTCCAGGCCAAGCCCTATCCGCAACTGGCGATCCGCAAGAATCCGGAGGCCGGCGCGTCCGAGCTGTCGGCGCCGATCCCGGACGTGGCGGTGAATCGCCATCTCGACGATCCGCTGACCAATCTGCGCGCCTTCCTGCTGCGCGCCGGCAGCCGCGTGATGCTGTGCGCCGAATCCAACGGCCGCCGCGAGACGCTGCAGCAGTATTTCAGCGAATACGACCTGGCGCCGGCGCTGGTGGAAGGTTTCGATGGCTTCCTGGCCTCGGACGCCAAGGTGGCGCTGGGGGTGGCCCCGCTGCACGCGGGCTTCGAGCTGTCCGCGCCCGACGCGAATCTGATCTTCATCACCGAGACCGAGCTGTATGCGGGCTCCGGCCGCCGCGTCGGCAAAAAGAAGCAGGAAGCCGTGACCCAGGTCGAGCACATGGTGCGCGATCTGTCCGAGCTGAAGATCGGCGATCCGGTGGTGCACGTCAACCACGGCATCGGCCGCTACATGGGCCTGATCAGCATGGACCTGGGCGAAGGCGACGCCGAGTTCCTGCACCTCGAATACGCCAAGGAGACCAAGCTGTACGTGCCGGTCTCGCAGTTGCACGTGATCTCGCGCTACTCCGGCGCCTCGCCGGAAGACGCGCCGCTGCACACGCTGGGCTCCGGCCAGTGGGAGAAAGCCAAGCGCAAGGCCGCCGACCAGGTGCGCGACACCGCCGCCGAACTGCTCAACCTCTACGCCCGCCGCGCCGCGCGCCAGGGGCACGCATTCGAGTACTCGGCGCACGATTACGAGCGCTTCGCCGACAGCTTCGGCTTCGACGAAACGCCGGACCAGCAGGCCGCGATCAACAGCGTGATCGTCGACATGACCTCCGGCAAGCCGATGGACCGCCTGGTCTGCGGCGACGTCGGCTTCGGCAAGACGGAAGTGGCGCTGCGCGCCGCCTTCATCGCGGTCATGGGCGGCAAGCAGGTGGCCATCCTGGCGCCGACCACGCTGCTGGCCGAGCAGCACGCGCAGACCTTTGCCGACCGCTTTGCCGACTGGCCGGTGAAGATCGCCGAAATGTCGCGCTTCCGCACCGGCAAGGAGATCTCGCAGGCCATCAAGGGCATGCAGGACGGGACGCTGGACATCGTCATCGGCACCCACAAGCTGCTGTCGGACGACGTCAAATTCACCCGTCTCGGCCTGGTGATCATCGACGAGGAACACCGTTTCGGCGTGCGCCAGAAGGAAGCCCTGAAATCGCTGCGCGCCGAAGTGGACGTGCTGACGCTGACCGCCACGCCGATTCCGCGCACGCTGGGCATGGCGCTGGAAGGCCTGCGCGACTTTTCGGTGATCGCCACCGCGCCGCAGAAGCGCCTGGCGATCAAGACCTTCGTGCGCAGCGAGGGCGAGTCCATCATCCGCGAAGCCTGCCTGCGTGAGCTCAAGCGCGGCGGGCAGGTCTACTTCCTGCACAACGAGGTGGAGACCATCCAGAACCGCCTGGCGATGCTGACGGCGCTGCTGCCGGAGGCGCGCATCGCCGTCGCCCACGGCCAGATGCACGAGCGCGACCTGGAAAAGGTGATGCGCGATTTCGTCGCCCAGCGCTTCAACATCCTGCTGTGCACCACGATCATCGAAACCGGTATCGACGTGCCGACCGCGAATACCATCATCATGCACCGCGCCGACAAGTTCGGCCTGGCGCAGCTGCACCAGCTGCGCGGCCGCGTCGGCCGTTCGCACCACCAGGCATACGCTTACCTGCTGGTGCACGATGTGCAGTCGCTGACCAAACAGGCGCAGCGCCGCCTGGACGCGATCCAGCAGATGGAAGAACTGGGCTCCGGCTTCTACCTGGCCATGCACGATCTGGAAATCCGCGGCGCCGGCGAGGTGCTGGGCGACAGCCAGTCGGGCGAGATGACCGAGATCGGCTTCCAGCTGTATTCGGAGATGCTGAACGAGGCGGTGCGCGCGCTCAAGGCCGGCAAGGAGCCGGACCTGGCGGCGCCGCTGGCCACCACCACCGAGATCAACCTGCACGTGCCGGCCCTGCTGCCGGCAGACTTCTGCGGCGACGTTCACGAACGGCTGTCGATTTACAAGCGCCTGGCCAACTGCGAATCGCAGGAGCGGATCGACGATATCCAGGAAGAGCTGATCGACCGCTTCGGCAAGCTGCCGGATGCCGTCAAGTCGCTGATCGAAACGCACCGTCTGCGCCTGCTGGCCAAAACCGTCGGCATCGTCAAGATCGACGCCCATGGCGAAGCGGTGAATCTGCAGTTCATGCCGCAGCCGCCGATCGATCCGATGCGCATCATCCAGCTGATCCAGAAGAACCGCCAGATCAAGCTGAATGGCCAGGACAAGCTGAAAATCACCGCCAGCATGCCGGACTTGTCGGCGCGGGTCACGCAGATCAAGAGCGCGATCAAACAGCTCACAGCATAATTAACTTTTCATCCGCAACATGAAAAACGCAAATACCGCAATGAATCTCGTCCTGCAGGGTGTGGGCGATTGCCAGGCGCGCCTGGAACGTATCGCCGCCCTGACGGCGCCGACCAATCTGACCTGGGTCGGCGAACGCGCGCTGCGCTGCGAGGGCATCGCCTTCTCGCCGGCGCTGCGCCAGACCATCGAAGTGGCGGCGCAGGCGGCGCAGCTGGACACCACCTACTCCATCGGTTATCACAAGATGAGCGAGTTCAAGCTGGTCGCCATGGACATGGATTCGACCCTGATCACCATCGAGTGCATCGACGAAATCGCCGACATGCAGGGCCTGAAGCCGCAGGTGTCGGAGATCACGGAGGCAGCGATGCGCGGCGAGCTGGATTTCTCGGAGAGCCTGCAGCGCCGCGTGGCGCTGCTGGAGGGGCTGGACGCGTCGGCGCTGGAGCGCGTCTACGAAGAACGCCTGCAGCTGTCGCCGGGCGCCGCAGAGATGCTGCAGGCGGTGCAGGCTGCCGGCCTGAAAACCCTGCTGGTGTCGGGCGGTTTCACCTTTTTCACCGACCGGCTGAAACAACGCCTGGGCATCGACTACAGTAACGCCAACCAGCTGGAAATCATTGACGGCCGGCTGACCGGCAAGGTGATCGGCAATATCGTCGACGCCGAGGAAAAGAAGCGCACGGTGGAGCGTGTCTGCGCGCAGCTGGGCATTCTGCCGTCGCAAGCCATCGTCATGGGCGACGGCGCCAATGACCTGAAGATGATGGGGATTTCCGGCATGTCGGTGGCGTTCCGCGCCAAGCCGGTGGTGCGCGAGCAGGCCAACGTCGCCCTCAACTTCGTCGGCCTGGACGGCATCCTGCCGCTACTGACCTAGTGCCGGCGCTTGGCCGCCTTGAGCAGATACATCTTGGCGTCGCCGGCGGCCAACAAACCCTCGACCGACTGCGGATCGCTGGGCTGGAACTCCACCAGCCCGCTGGAAAACGCCAGATCGTAGCCGCGCCGCGCCTGCGCATTGTAGTCATGCAGCTGCAGGCAGAATTTCTGGATCACCACCTCCGCCTCCTGCTCGTTGGCGCCGGTCAGCAGCACCACGAATTCATCGCCGCCCATGCGCGCGCACAGGTCGGTGCTGCGGAAGCTGTTGCGCATCACCTCGGCGAATTTCGCCAGCGCGAAGTCGCCCTCGGCGTGGCCGAATTTATCGTTGACCGGCTTGAAGCCATCGAGATCGATGAACGCCAGCGTGGCAGGCTGGTGATGGCGCACGCAAAAGCTGAGACCATACTCGGCCAGCTGCAGGAAGCCGCGCCGGTTGGAAATGGCGGTCAGCTCATCGGTGGTGGCAGTCTGAAACGCCTCCAACTCATCCTCCACCATGGCGGCCAGGTCGCGCAGCGCAGCGGCATCGTCCGCGTCGAAATCGCGCGGCTTGGTGTCCAGCAGACACAAGGTACCCAGCTTGACGCCACCGGCCGAGCGCAGCGGCATGCCGGCATAGAAGCGGATATGGGGGGCGCTGGTCACCAGCGGATTATCGGCAAAGCGCTCGTCGGCGAGGGCGTTGCGGATCAGGAAAATATCGTCGCCCAGGATGGCATGGCCGCAGAAAGACACGTTGCGCGGCGTCTCGGTGACATCGTCCAGCCCGGAACGCGACTTGAACCATTGGCGGTTTTCGTCGACCAGGCTGACCAACGCCACCGGCACGCCGAACAGGCGCCGCGCCATGCGCGTCACGCGGTCGAAACGCTCTTCGGGCGGCGTGTCGAGCACATTCAAAGACCGGAGTTTCGCAATCCTCGATGTCTCGTTAAGTGGAATGCCTGGCTCTACCAAGTGGGCCTCCTCAGCTATGCATGCGTTGTAAAGGCAATACTATCCCAACTCGCTTGCGGCTGCCAGATTGCCGTACACGGCCGGCGTCGGCCGGGCCGGCAATTGTTGCATCAAGTAACACTCGGCTACCCGCCCGGCATATGATTCTCGCGAGCAGCTTATTTTGCTTGCTGCGTTAATTTCCGCAACAATCCCTCCGCGGCACTCTCGAGATAGTCCAGCACCAGGTCGAAGCCCTTGCCGCCGCCGTAGTAGGGATCGGGCACCACGTCCGAGTCGCGGCGCGCGGCGTGCGACATCATCAGGCTCAGTTTGTGCTGGTGTTCGGGCGGACAGATGGCCTGCAGCAGCTTGAGGTTGTCGTGGTCCATCGCCACCACGTGATCGAATGCCGCGAAATCACTGGCCTTGACCTTGCGCGAGCGCTGGGCCGACAGATCGTAGCCGCGCTTGAGCGCGTATTCCATCGAGCGGGCGTCGGGCGGCTCGCCGACGTGGTAGCCATGGGTGCCGGCCGAGTCGATGACGAAGCGGTCTTTCAAGCCCGCCGCTTCCACGCGATGGCGGAACACGCCTTCCGCCGTCGGCGAACGGCAGATATTCCCCATGCACACGAACAGCACCGATACCTGTCTGGTCATGTGGCCACTCCTTATATAATAGACATCTTTGTATTTTATGCGAAAAGAGGAAGGTTTATGACTGTCAGCTGCGGATGCCGTTCGAGCACGGTTCACGATGCAACCCAGGGGGCGGACGTGCCGCTGGCGGTGCTGTATCCGGCGCAGGGAGCCGAAAAGCTCGCGCATTTCGGACCGTATTCGCTGGCGGTGGCCACGGACGCGCCACCGGCCGACGGCGTGTATCCGCTGGTGGTGGTTTCGCACGGCCACTCCGGCACGCCGTGGGCTTACCGTGAGCTGGCCAAACACCTGGTGCTGAACGGCTTCGTGGTCGCGCTGCCGGCGCACACGGGCAATACGCGGCTCGACAATAACCTGGCCGGCACCGCGGCCAACCTGGCCAATCGCCCGCGCCATCTGAGCCTGACCATCGATGCCGTGCTGGCCGATCCGCTGCTGAAGGCGCATGTCGCCACCAACGGCGTCGCCATCATCGGCCATTCGATCGGCGGCTACACGGCGCTGGCGGCGGCAGGCGGCGAGGCCTGGAGCGGTCCCTACGAACGCAAGGCCTCGCACGCGCTGCCGGAACCAGTGCCGGTGACGCCCGACGCGCGCATCCGCGCGCTGGTGCTGCTCAACCCCGCCACCTTCTGGTTCATCGCCGGCTCGTTGCGGCCGGTTAACCTGCCGATCCTGATGCGTACCGGCGAAAAGGATGAGATTACGCCGATCGAGCACGCCAACAAGATCATCGAAGGCGTCGGCGACCCATCGCTGATCGAACACAAGGACATTCCGGGCGCCGGCCACTTCGCCTTCATGAGCAAGTTCCCGCCGGAGATGACGCGGCCGAATTTCAAACCCTCGCAAGACCCGGAAGGCTTCGACCGCGAGGCGATACAGCCGGAGTTCTTTGCCGACGTGACCGCCTTCCTGAAGCGCACTATGTTCGCTGCCGCACCATAGCCCGCGTCGCGCGCCGTTATACTAAAATCAAACCCCGGGAGAGAAAGGAAAACGCCATGTCGCAACAACTGGTACTCGACAATCGCCTCGAATCGATCAAGACCACCGCCTGGTGGCTGTATGTGATCCACGCGGTCAGCTTCGTCTTCTCGCTGGGCGCGTTTTCCATCATCCCGCTGATTCTCAACTACCTGCAGCGGCCCAGCAGCGAAAACACCTTCGTCCACAGCCATCACACCTGGATGATACGGTCGTTCTGGTGGTATGTGGTGTGGGTGGTGGTGGGCGCGGCGTTCTTCGCCACCTTCATCGGCATCCCGGTGGCGTGGCTGATCTGGATCGGCGCCTGGCTGTGGAAGGCTTACCGGCTGATCACCGGCATCGTGCGCATCAACCGCAACGAGCCGGCGCCGGTTTAATTGCCGATCAACTTCAGCGCCTGGCGCAGGCCGTCGACGATCACCTCGTAGGCCTGATGCCGGCTCGCCTCGTCCGGCGCACGCAGCACATAGGACGGGTGATACACGGTGATCACCCAGCGTCCGTCGTGCTGGAACGGCGCGTCCATCACCGACTTCATGGTCGCGCTGCCTTTTTCCAGCACCGATTTCAGCGCAGTGCTGCCAAGTGCAACGATCACCTCCGGCTTGACGCGCTCCAGCTCCTTTTCCAGCCACAGGTGACAGGCCGCGACTTCCTTCTGTGCCGGCGTCTTGTGCAGACGGCGCTTGCCGCGCAGCTCCCACTTGAAGTGCTTGACGGCGTTGGTCAGGTAAACCGAGTCGCGCTGCAGTCCCGCTTCGGCCATCGCGCGTTCCAGCACCGCGCCCGCCGGACCGACGAACGGCAATCCCTGCAGATCCTCCTGGTCGCCCGGCTGCTCGCCCACCAGCATGATGCGCGCGTTCTGCGGGCCGACGCCGGGCACGGCCTGGGTGGCGTTGCGCCACAGGTCGCAGCGGCGGCACTGGTCCAGCGTACTCGGTTCCTCGCGCTGCGGCTGCGCGCGTTCGGCCGAGACCGGAATCACCGTGCCGCCGCGACGGCCCACGGTGCTGGTCTGCCCGGTGCGCCGTTCGCCGTTGGCGGCGGCGGTCACCATCTGCGGCACGATGGCCCCTTCCGGCAGGTTTTTCCAGAAACGCGAGGGAATATGGCTGCGCAGCTGATCGGCATTGACGCGCGCCGGATTGAAGATGCTGCGGTAATAGGTCAGCCACAGCGCCTCGCCGGCATCGTCGATCTCGGCGGCGCTGCGCATCAGCGGCGGCGCGTCGTGCAGGTGCTCCCCATCCCAGATCACGGCGGCCTTGGGCGTGGCGATCATCCAGGTGGCGCTGCCCATGCGGCGCGCAAAGTGCAGCGCCACCTGCGGCAGCACATCGTGGGTCGGTTCGAACCAGGCGACGAAGCGCGGACCGTCGCCGCCCAGGCGCTCCCTGAAACGTACATAAGCGTGCATATCGTGTTCCTCGCGTCGGACGGCCTTGGCCATGGCATACAGGCGCGCACCATCCTGGTCTGCGGCGGAGAGGACGTCGCGCTGGCCCAGATGCCAGCGCCACAGCACCTTGTAAAGAAAGGCCCAGCGATCGGGCGCGCTGTAGCAGGCGGCGCCGATCAGCAGTTCCATCAGCTGACGCGGCAAGCGCAGCGCCGTCTCCGCGGCGGCAACCGGAGCGTCATCGCCGGCGCCGCCCGAAAACAGGTCGCTGTCATCCTCGCTGCCAGCCCATTCTACGGATTCCGGCGGAACTCGGCGCGCGATTAGCTCCCTGGCCGCCGCGCGCCACTCGTCGAACGAGCGCACCACCTTGCGCGTCATGCGGCCTGCAACTCCGGCCACAGATTCATCTGGCGCGGCGCCTCCGCCATGGTCCGGCGCAGGTGCTCGGACGGACTGCTGTCGTTGGACGGAAAATAGTCCGCCGTGATGATGAAAGGCGAAATCTTCTTCATGCTGCACCTCAGCCGCGATAAATCGGCGTAGCGTATCTGCCGCAAACGGCGCAGCTCCACCAGGCGCTGCGCATTGCGCAAGCCTATCCCGGGCACGCGCGCGATCATGTGCGGCTCCGCACGGTTCAGATCCAATGGAAAATGCTCGCGGTGCGACAGCGCCCAGGCCAGCTTGGGATCGATGTCCAGCGCCAGGTTGCCGCTGGCCGGCAGCAGCTCCCGCACCTGGAAGCCATAACCGCGCAGCAGGAAGTCGGCCTGATACAGCCGGTGCTCGCGCTGCATCGGCGGCGGCGCCAGCGGCACGCTTTTCGGACTGTGCGGGATCGGGCTGAACGCCGAGTAGTACACGCGTTTCAGCTTGTAGCTGCCGTACAGCGTCTCGGCCGTCGTCAGGATCTGCTGGTCATCGCTGGCGTCGGCGCCGACGATCATCTGCGTGCTCTGCCCGGCCGGCGCGAAGCGCGGCGCCTTCGGTTCTTCCGCCTTCTCATCGAGTTTGCGGCGGATCGAGCCCATGGCCAGCTTGATGGTGTGGACGCTTTTTTCCGGCGCCAGCTGCTGCACGCTGTCCTGGGTCGGCAGTTCGATGTTGACGCTTAAACGGTCGGCATAGCGCCCCGCCGCCGCGATCAGCGCCGGATCGGCGTCGGGAATGGTCTTCAGATGGATGTAGCCGCGGAACTGGTGCACCTCGCGCAGCTCGCGCGCCACCTGCACCAGCTGCTCCATGGTGTAATCGGCCGACTGGATGATGCCTGAGCTGAGAAACAGCCCGTCGATGTAATTGCGCAGATAAAAATCGGTGGTGAGCTTGACCACCTCCGCCACCGTGAAGCGCGCCCGCGGCACATTGGAAGTGCGGCGGTTTACGCAATACTGGCAATCGTATAAACAATAATTGGTCAGCAGGATCTTGAGCAACGAGACGCAGCGCCCATCCGGCGTGTAGCTGTGGCAGATGCCCATGCCGGTGGTCGCGCCGAAACCATCCTTGCCGATCGAGTTGCGTTTGGGCGCCCCGCTGCTGGCGCAAGAGGCGTCGTACTTGGCCGCATCGGCCAGGATTTCCAGCTTGTCCTTGATCTCCATCACGCTTCCGATATACTGTTCTTATATACAGTATATCAGCAAACGCGCGGAAAGCCACCCTATCGTGACGACATTGCCAGCCGTCGTGGCTGCGGCGCCGCACGACGGGCCGGCGCCGATGGCGGCCCATCCACGCCGCGCGGCGGTTGGCGCAGCGCGCTTTCCTCCTGCGCGTTCAGCTGGAACACGCTGACCAGCTGGGCCAGCGCGGTGGCCTGTTCCTGCATGCTCTGCGCCGCCGTTGCCGCCTGCTGCACCAGTTCCGCGTTCTGCTGGGTCACCGTGTCCATCTGCGTGATGGCCTGGTTCACCTGCTCGATGCCGTGGCTCTGCTCCTTGCCGGCATGGGTGATTTCCGCCATCAGCTCGGTCACGCGGCGCACGCTGTCCACCACCTGCTCCATGGTGTGACCGGCTTCCGCCACCAGCTTGCTGCCCTGCTCCACCTGGGTGACCGAATTGTCGATCAATTCCTTGATCTCCTTGGCCGCACCGGCCGAGCGCTGCGCCAGATTGCGCACTTCCGACGCCACCACCGCAAAGCCGCGGCCCTGTTCGCCGGCACGCGCCGCCTCCACCGCGGCGTTCAGCGCCAGGATATTGGTCTGGAAGGCGATACCATCGATCACCGCAATGATGTCCGAAATCTTGTGCGACGAAGCGTCGATCGATTCCATGGTGGTGACCACGCGCGCCACCACCTCGCTGCCGGCCTGCGCCACCTGCGAGGCGGAACCGGCCAGCTGATTGGCCTGCGCCGCCACGTCGGAATTCTGGCGCACGGTGGAGGTCAACTCCTCCATCGACGCCGCCGTCTCTTCCAGCGAACTGGCCTGCTGCTCGGTGCGCGAGGACAAGTCCAGATTTCCGGCAGCGATCTGGTCCGACGCCGACGCAATCACATGGGTGGAACTGCGCACGTCGGTCACGATCCTGGCCAGGCTGTCGCGCATGGTCTTCATCGCGTACAGCAGGCTGTGATCGTCGCCGGCGCGCACGTCTACCTGCGCCGACAGATCGCCCGCGGCGATACGGGTCACGATTTGCTCCGCATACGACGGTTCGCCGCCCAGCCCGCGCATCAGGGAGCGCGTGATGATCACCGCGCCGGCGGCGCCCAGCAGCACGCTACCTGCCAGCAGCGAAATAATCATCACCCGCGACGACGAATAACGGCGGCTGCCTTCTTGCGCCGCTTCCTTGCCGCCTTCGCTATACATGGTCACCAGCTTGTCGACCTGACCGCGCAGCGAGACAATCAGTTTATTCGATTCACCGCGTATCAGCTTTTTACTTAATTCAAAATCCCCGGCACGCACGGCGGCACGTATTTTAGCGTCCTCAGCCATATACCGCGCCCATTGTTCGACAAACGTTCCATACAGTTGCTTTTCCTCGGCAGTTTGTATCAGCGTCTCGAACTCTTTCTGCATTTTTTGCAAGTCTTCAAGGTCGGCGGCAATCACCTTGTCATATTTATCCATTTCCGCCTGATCGGTGGAAATAATATATTGAAACTCGCGCGTCCTTACGCGGGCCACTTGCGACTTAATATCTTCAATCACCCGCACACTGGGTAACCAGCGCGATGAAAGCCGCGTCGATATTTCGTTCACTTGTGATAATTCGAATATCGAAAACACACCGACGATAGCGGACATTAATAACACGACAAAAAATGCCAGCCCCAGCTTGGTAGCAATTGGCAATTCAGTCAAACCCTTCATTTGATACCCCCTGGTGGTGTGCATTTCCCTACATCATAACGTAGGACGATCGCTGTCCGGGAGACTTGTCGGCATTAAGCTACAAAGCCACACGCTTTCATGACAATACGAATGGTATAAAACCAAATATAAGCAGCTTACTCAGCCATTAAAACAACAAACGACTTTATTTTATTCAATTAGAATAACGGCGTTAATCTTTTGGAGGCCATTATGTTTTCATCACTGGAATATCAGGGAAAAATCGCCCACGCCATTGCCGATTTTTCATGGGATAGCGATCTGGACAAGATATTTGCGATATTAAGCCAGCGGTTTAATGGTTTTAACGACAATGGATTTTACCCGCATCCGGACGAGGTCGCCCTGCGGCAGGAGTTGAAGGAAGTCGCCACGCTGCGCAAGCTGAGCGAGCATATCCGTGACGTCAAGGCCAATGGCCTGGTGGTGCGCAACCTGGGCCTGGGCGACCTGCCGGAAGAGCGCCGCAATGCCGCGCTGTATGCGCTGACGCTGCTGCTGGGCTATCCCACCTCCACCGACCAGCGCACCGGCCGGGTGGCCTGGGACGTGAAAGCGCGGCCGGAACTGGGCGCCGATGGCCGCTTCGTCACCTTCTCCGAACGGGTGGGCAGCGCCGACATGCATACCGATTCTTCGTTCTATCCGATGCCGGAGGAGCAATTCATCCTGTACGTGGTCAACGCCGCGCAGTGCGACGGCGGCCACTCCATCCTGATCGACAGCGACGCCGTGTACGACGCGCTGCACCGCACGCCGGAAGGGGCGGCGGCATTCGCACTGCTGAGCAGCGCGAAGGTGCCGTTCCGCGTGCCGGCCGTGTATGCGGCCGGCGACGACGAGGTGGAAGTCTTTGAGGCGCTGGTATTCGGGCCGCCGACGCGCGCGGGCGAGCGCTTCACCATGCGCTGGCGTTATGACTCGATCAGGAAAGGCATGGCGGCGCGCCCGGACATGGTCAGCACGGAGCTGGAAGCCGCAGTCGAAACCATGCACCGCGTGGCCGAGCAGGAAGCGGCGCGCTTCATGGAACAGTTGCCGAACGATACGCTGATGTTGGCGGACAATCACCGCACGCTGCACGGCCGCACCACCTACACCGACGAGCGCCGGCACCTGATCCGCATCCGCATGTCGGATGTGCCGAACGCCCAGCGTATCGGACCGTCCGGCGTGGTCCGCGATTAAATCAGGATGTGTTTCAGCGCGGCGACCAGACTGGCGCATTCCTCATCGGTGCCGATGGAGATGCGCAGGAATTGGTCGATGCGCGCCGCCTTGAAGTGCCGGACCAGGATGGCGCGCTCACGCAAAGCCGCCGCCAGTCCGGCGCCATCATGCTGCGGGTGGCGGGCGAAGATGAAGTTGGCCTGCGACGGCAACACTTCGAAGCCCAGCTCCTCCATCTGCGTCGTCAGCCACGTGCGGCTGGCGATGATGGCGCGGGCGGTCTGCTCCATGTAGGCCGCATCATCCAATGCCGCCACCGCGCCAGCCTGCTGCACCTGCCCCAATGGATAGCAATTGAAGCTGTTTTTGACCCGCTCAAGTCCCGCGATCAGGTCCGGATGGCCGAGCGCGAAGCCGACGCGCAGGCCGGCCAGCGAACGCGATTTCGACAGGGTCTGGATCACCAGCAGATTGTCGTAACGGCCCAGCAGCGATGCCGCGCTCTGCGCGCCGAAGTCGACGTACGCCTCGTCGATTACCACCGGCTGGTCCGGATGGTCGGCCAGCAGCGTTTCGATCTGCGCCAGCGTCAGCGCAATGCCGGTCGGCGCGTTCGGATTGGCGAGGATGATGGCGCCGCAGGGCTGACGGTAGTCTTCCACATCGATCTCGAAGCGCGCGTTGAGCGGCACCTGCACCGATTCGATGCCATACAGGCTGCAGTAAGTCGGATAGAAACTGTAGCTGATGTCCGGGCTGAGCAGCGGCAGGTCGTGCTTGAGCAGCGCATGGAAGGTGTGCGCCAGCACCTCGTCCGAGCTGTTGCCGACGAAGACCTGCTCGCGACGCAGGCCGAAACGGTGCGCCACCGCGTCCTTCAGCACCGCGTTGGACGGATCGGAATACTTGCGCAAGCCATCGCCGAGCGCCGCCTGCATGGCCGCCAGCGCCTTGGGCGACGGGCCATACGGATTTTCGTTGGTATTCAGCTTGATCAGACCAGGCATCTGCACCTGCTCGCCCGGCGTGTACGGCGTCAGGCCATGCACCACTTCACTCCAGAATTTGCTCATCGCATGGCTCCGAAGGCTTGTTCGATATCGGCGATCAGGTCACTGACGTCTTCCAGGCCGACATTGAAGCGCACCAGTATGCCCTTGTTCGGCCAGTTCTTGCGCATGTGTTGTATCCGGTACGGCATCACCAGGCTGTTGGCGCCGCCCCAGCTGTAACCGATCTTGAACAGCTTGAGCGCATCGACGAAACGGTCGGTCTGTTCTTCGGTATAACGCTCGTCGAACAGCACCGAGAACAGGCCGCCCGCGCCGCTGAAGTCGCGCTTCCAGTGCTCATGGCCGGGACATTCCGGGAAGGCCGGGTGCAGCACCAGGCCAATCTCGGGCCGGGATTGCAGCCACGCCGCCAGCTTGCGCGCCGCCGCGTCATGCGCATCGAAACGCAGACGCATGGTCGGCAGGCCACGCGACACCAGATAGGCATCGTCCGCGCCCACGCCCATGCCCAGCCGCATATGCGACAGGCTGAGACGATCGTGCAGCTCGCGGTCGCGCGTGATCACGGCGCCCATCAGCACATCGGAGCCGCCGGACTGGTACTTGGTCAGCGCCTGCATGACGATGTCCACGCCCAGATCGAAACCGCGCAACGCCAGGCCGGCGGACCAGGTGTTATCGAGCGCAACCAGCACGCCCTTGTCGTGCGCCGCCTTGCAGATGGCCGGCAGGTCCGGCACTTCCATCGACACCGAGCCGGGCGCCTCGGTCCAGATCAGCTTCGTGTTCGGCAGTATCAGTCCGGCGATGCCGGCGCCGATCATGGGATCGTAGTAGCGCGCGGTGACGCCGAAATCGGCCGACAGCCAGCGCCCCAGCTCGCGATTGGGGTTGTAGACATTATCGGGCAACAGCACATCGTCGCCGGATTTCAGCAGCGCGAAGTCCACCATGGCGATGGCCGCCAGGCCACTGGGCGCCAGCAGACAGTATTTGCCGTCCTCGATCTCGGCCAGCCGCGCTTCCAGCGTAAACGTGGTGGGTGTGCCGTGCAGGCCGTAGGTATAGGCGTTCTTCTCTTTCCAGTCGCCGGAGCGCATGGCCGCGACATTCTTGAACAGCACAGTGGACGCATGATGGATGGCGCTCGGGAAGGCCGCGAAGCCTTCCGGCGCCTGGTAGTCCGTGTGTATCAACGCGGTCTGCGGGGATTTTTTGGTCGTCATGATCAGCGCATGTTCCCGGTATGGCCCAGCGAGTAGCGCCCCGGTTGCGGCCAGACGGTCAGGCCATGCGGCTCCTGTCCGACCTTGATCTGTTTGACGTCACCGCTGCCGGTGTCGATGCGATACACCACATCGTCGAAGCGGCCCGACAGCCAAAGGTACTTGCCGTCGGCGCTGACGTTGCCCATGTCCGGGCTGCCGCCGCCGGGGATACGCCAGGTCGACACCACCTTTTCGGTGGCAAAGTCGATCACGGTGACGCTGCCCTTGCCTTTGCGCTTGCCGTGAATACGGTGCGTACCGCGGTTGGCCACGTATAATTTGGTGCCATCGCGGCTCGGGTAGATGCCGTGCGCGCCGACGCCGGTCGGGATGAAGCCGACCTTGGTGAAGCTGGCGGCGTCGATGACGTGCACGCCGTCCGCTTCCATGTCGGCGATGTAGTAGCGCTTACCGTCCGGCGAGACACGGATATCCTGCGGCATGCCCTTCTTGGAGGTGCATACCTCGCTGGCCAAGAGGTCGTCCAGCGGCGATTTTTCCGAGAAGCGCGTGGCCGGCATGGACAGCTTCAGATAACCATCCACCTTGCGCGCGGCCAGGTCGATGCGCGCCACCGAGCCATTGAATTCGCAGGTAAAGATGGCGTAGCGGCCGTCCGGCGAAAAGTCCGCGTGGTTGATGCCGCCGCATTCGGGCGCGTCGATCGAGTACTGCATCTGCATGGTGTGCGGGTCGCGGAAATCCAGGCGGTGCAGCGCCTCGGCCACCACGATGGCCGATTTGCCATCCGGGCTGAAATACATATTGTAGGGATCATCCACCGGAATCTGCGTGCCTGGCTTGCCGGTGCGCGGATCGATCGGCGTCAGGCTGCCCTTGTTGGTGCGCTCGGCGTTGTTGGCGACCCACAGCGATTGCAGGTCCCAGCCAGGCACCACGTGCTGCGGCCCGACGCCGACCTTGAACTTGTCGACCACCTTCAGCGTCTCCGGATCGATCACATAGACGTCGTTGGAACGCAGGTTGGGCACGTAGACGCGCTGCAGATGGTCCTTGGTGACCGGATTCATATTCGACGGAGCGATGCCGGCATACACGTTGGCCGGCGCGGCGGATGCCTGGACGGCGGCGGTCAGGCCGGCCGCGGCCAGTGCGGCATAAACGATGCGGTTCATGGGTTTCATGTGGACTCTTTAATGGGACTCTTTAATGGAACTCTTTAACGGGACTCTTCGGTAAAGGCATTGATGGCGGCGACCGAGGTATCGATAATATGCTGTACCCCCAGTTTGCCCAATTCTACGGTGGCGCGGCGGGCATCGCCATGCACGCCTTCCTTCGCGCTCGGTGCCGGGCCATGCGCCAGCGCGTCGGCGCGCACCAGCGACTTGTCGGTGGCCAGCATCAGCGACGCATCGGCCAGGCCGGCGTGCAGGCCGATTTCGGCCTTGCTGTAACCGCGTTTTTCCAGCTCCGCCACATAGGCTTCCTGCGTGACGTCGTAGTACGCCAGCAGCGCCAGGGCATGCGCGCGGCCGTCCTTGGCCCAGGCCTTGTTCAGCCGCTGGGCGACGCGGGTTTCATTCTTCTGGTAGCCGCCGTGGTCGCCGATCAGGATGACGTGGCGGAAGCCATGCTGGCGCAGGCTCTGACCGGCCGAGACCAGCAAGTCCTCAAACGTCTGATCGGGTATCGACAGCGTGCCGGCAAAGCGCATGTGCGCGGCCGGCGGCGTGATGCTGCCCTCGGGGACGTACGACACCACCGGCGCCACGATGGCGTTGCCCAGCTTTTGCGCGATCATGCGCGCCAGCACGGTGGCGCGCACATTGTGTTTGCCGAGGGCGATGTACGGACCGCTCTGTTCGGTCCCGCCGATCGGGATGATGACGGTGGTGGCGCCGGCGTCGATGCGGGCGCGAAGTTCGGTGCTGGTCAGTTCTTCCAGCATCACGGAAGCGGTGTCGGCGGCGGCCGCGGAACCGGCCAGTGCCGCCACCATCAGGCAGGCGGCCAGCGCCGCCCGCAAATTCAAGCGCAAATCAGGCATAAGCTGCTTTATTTAACAAAAAAGGCGGACCGCTCCAAGCTGGTCCGCCTTCATTATAGAGGATGAATGGTTAAATCCGTCCTTAAAGCGCCGCACCCCACAGATCGTGTGCGTCGGACGCGGTGATTTTCACATCGACGAACTGGCCGACCACCAGTTTCTTGTGCGGCTCGAACGGCGGCTTGACGTACACCACGCCGTCGATTTCCGGCGCATCGGCGGCGGAGCGGCCGACGCCGCCGGTGCGGTTGACCTCATCGATCAGCACGCGCACGGTCTTGCCGACCTTGGCTTTCAGGCGGTTCTTCGAGATCTCTTCCTGCAGCTGCATCACGCGGCCGCGGCGCTCTTCGCGCACTTCTTCCGGCACCGGATTAGCCAGTTCGTTGGCGGTGGCGCCTTCCACCGGCGAATAGGCGAAGCAGCCCAGGCGATCGATCTGTGCTTCCTTCAGGAAGTCCAGCAGATACTGGAATTCCGCCTCGGTCTCGCCCGGGAAGCCGGCAATGAAGGTGGAGCGGATGGTCAGCTCCGGATTCATCGCGCGCCAGGCCAGTATGCGGTCCAGGTTCTTTTCGCCGCTGGCCGGACGCTTCATGCGCTTCAGCACATCGGGATGCGCGTGCTGCAGCGGGATGTCCAGATAAGGCAGCACGTGTTCGCCCATGAACGGGATCACCTGGTCGACGTGCGGGTACGGATACACATAATGCATGCGCACCCAGGCGCCGTAGGACTTGGCCAGCTCTCCCAGCGCTTCCATCAGCTGCGTCATGTGGGTCTTGATCGGACGGCCGTTCCAGAAGCCGGTGCGGAACTTGACGTCCACGCCGTAGGCCGAGGTGTCCTGCGAAATCACCAGCAGTTCCTTGACGCCCGACTTGAACAGGTTTTCCGCCTCCAGCATCAGCTCACCGATAGGACGCGACACCAGATCGCCGCGCATCGACGGGATGATGCAGAACGAGCAGCGGTGGTTGCAGCCTTCCGAAATCTTCAGGTAGGCGTAGTGCTTGGGCGTCAGCTTGATGCCCTGGGCCGGAATCAGATCGATGAACGGCTCGTGCGGTTTCGGCAGATGCTGGTGCACCGAGTCCATCACCTCGCCCAGCGCGTGCGGGCCGGTCACGGCCAGCACTTTCGGGTGGACCTTGGTGATCAGGTCCGAGCCGTCGGCATCCTTCTTGGCGCCCAGGCAGCCGGTCACGATCACCTTGCCGTTTTCCGCCAGCGCCTCGCCGATGGCGTCCAGCGATTCCTGCACTGCGGCGTCGATGAAGCCGCAGGTGTTGACGATCACCAGATCGGCGCCGTCATATGACTTGGCGGTTTCGTAGCCTTCGGCGCGCAGTTGGGTCAGGATCTGTTCGGAGTCGACCAGCGCCTTCGGGCAGCCGAGCGAAACGAAGCCCACCTTGGGTGCTGGCGCGCCGGCGGCTGGCTTGGGAAGACGGGAAAGTGGTTGCGATTGCATGATGGTTGCTTAAAACGTCACGAGAATTACGAGCAATCGGCGATTATACCATGATAGGATAACGGCTTGAGAGGGCGAAGCGCCCTACTGTTACAGGAGATTGTGTGGCAACACTGAAAGACGTGGCAATGCTCGCCGGTGTAGGCATGTCGACAGCATCGCGCGCCATTTCAGGCGCAGGTCCGGTATCGCAGGAAGCAATGCGCAAGGTGCAGGCGGCGATCGAGCAGCTCAACTTCCGTCCTTCATCCATCGGCCGCTCGCTGTCGGCGCAGTCGCTGGGCATGATCGGGATTTTCGCGCCCTCCTTCTTCGGCGCCTACTACGGCACCATCCTCAAACAGACCGACATCGAACTGCGCGCCGTGCGGCGTCACGTGGTGGTGGCCACGGGATGCGGCGACGGCACGCCGCGCGACGAGGCCATCGAGGCGGTCAAGTTCCTGATCGGCCGCGATTGCGACGGCATCGTGGTGCTGGGCCACGACCTGTACGATGAAGACCTGCAGATGCTGCACAAAATGCATCCGAAAATGGCCTTCCTCAACCGCCGCAGCCCGGACCTGGAAACGTCCTCGTTCTGCCCGGACCATTACCACGGCGGCCAACTGGCGGCGCAGACCCTGCTGGAAGCGGGCCACCGCAAGCTGGCCGTGATCTCCGGCCCGGTCGGCACCTCGGACAACGAGGAGCGTCTGCACGGCTTCTTCGACACGCTGGAAAAGAGCGGCATCGCGCGCGCGACGGTGCGCCAGATTCCCTCTGACTTCTCGCGCGAAGGCGGCTTCGGCGCCACCCAGCAGCTGATCAACGAAGGCCGCCACTTCACCGGCCTGTTCTGCGCCAACGACGAGATGGCGGTGGGCGCCATGTCCTGCTTCCACCGCGCCGGCATCAAGGTTCCGGACGACGTCTCCATCGTCGGCTACGACGACGACTACTCGGCCGAGTTTTCATCGCCGGGTCTGACCTCGGTGCACATCCCGATGCAGCAGCTGACGCAGAACGCAGTGCGCTGGCTGCTCAACATCTGCTACGGCACCCAGCACGACATCGCGCGCGAATTCCCCGTCACCGTCACCATGCGCGGTTCGGTCGCCGCGCCCCGATAAAATCCGGGGTCAGTTCTGCCAATCGCACACGGTCTCTACCGTAGCATGCGCTACGGTAGAGTCCGTGTACGATTGGCAGAACTGACCCCGGATAAAAAAAAGGCTGGCGGAAGGGTACGCCAGCCCAAAGACCACTAACCCCCTAAAACTTTTAGAACTTCATCGACACGCGCGCGCCGAAGGTGCGCGGGTTGTTGTAGTACGCGGCCCAGATCTGCTGGGTAGGCTGGCATGGCGCGCCGACCTGGGTGCAGACTTCGATCGAGTCGTACTTTACTTCCTTGTCGGTGGCGTTATTGACGAACAGCTCGGCCGTGTAGGCTTTGCCGAACGGTTCGTAGCGCACACTCAGGTCCAGGGTGCTGTAGGCATCCTGGTTCTTCACGCCAGGATGGCCTGGCACATCGTTGCTGAACGCGCCCGAGCCGATGAAAGACTTGGTCTCATGGTGGCCCGAGATGCGTGGCGTGATGCGGCCTTTGCTGGTCTCGAAATCATGCTCGTACATCAGCGTGGTGGCGAAGGTCGGCGCGTGTTTCAGCACGCTGCCGCCGACGTTGACAATCGGCGCGTTGACGCCGCAGGTCTGGCCATTGGCGCGCGCCGCGTCCACGTCGCAGGACAGGAAGTCGTCATAACGTGCCTTCAGCCAGGTGGCGTTGCCGCTGAAACGGTCGCCGCTGGTCGGACGCCATGCCCATTCCGCTTCCACGCCCTTGACCGTGGCGCCGGCCGCGTTGAAGTTTTGCAGCGTGTTGTTGACCACCTGCGACTCCAGCTTGTCCTTGTACTTCATCCAGAAGGCGTCGATATTCAGCGACAGCTTGCGGTCCAGCAGATCCGACTTGAAGCCGAATTCGTAGCTGGTCAGCTTCTCAGGCTTGGTGGTGGCGCCGCCGTCGCCGATGGCCGGCGAATGGAAGCCGGTGGTCACCGATGCGAAGGTCAGGATGTCCTTGGATACCTTGTACTCGACGCGGCCCAGCCAGGTCGCCTGGCCATATGCCAGATCGGCGGTGTTGTCGCCATAGGTATTGCCGCAGGTGGCCTGGTTCACCACGCCGCCCGGCCCGATGTTGTGGGTGTTGATGGTGCCCACGCCCGGCGTCACCAGTTGCGCGATCTGGTTCGGCGTCAGCGTGGCGCCGCGCGGCGCGTTGTCCGGCCAGTTCGGGCAGGCCCAGTTCTGACCACCGATGTCGAACTTGTGGTCCTTGGTGTAGCGCGCGCCGGCGGTCAGCTTCCACACCGGGTCGATGTCGTAGCTGCCCTGCGCGAAGACGGCCTTGGAATGCAGCTCGCGATCCCCCTGGATGAAGGACATGGCCGAGGCATACTGGCCCACGGTCGGCTGCACGAAGATCACGCTGCCGCTGGCGATGTCCTGGGCCAGCATCTCTTCGGAAATCTGGCTGCGGTCGATGTCGAAGCGAATCTTGTTCTTTTCGCGGAAGAAGAACAGACCGCCCACCCACTGCAGCGGCGAGTCGCTATCCGAACGTACCTGGATCTCGTTGGAGACACTGTCGAACTGCGACCATTCGGTGCGGTTCTCGGCCTTGAAACCAGGGTAGAAGCCGGCGTCGGCATCGCTGGCGTTGGTCCGCTTCAAGCGGCTCCACGCGCCCAGATACTGGGTCGAGATGCCATCCATCGGACGCCACTCCACCTTGGTCTTGCCGGTGATGATGGATTGATCGAGCACGCCCGGGGTATCGATCAGCGCCGCGCGCAGTTCCTGGCCTGGCTTGGGCTCCGCCGACAGATAAATATTGCCGGCGCCGGTATCGCTGTAGTAGTCGGCGATGAAGGTGGCCTTCAGGTCCGGCGTGAACTTCCACAGCAGCGAGGCGCGCGCGCCTTCCTGATTACCGGCGCCGTATTTCTGCGCGCCCGGCAGCACATTGGAACCCTTGAGGAAGTTAACGTAACCGTCATGCTGATCCTTGATGGCGGCGATGCGCAGCGCGATATCGTCGCTGAGCGGAATGTTGATCATCCCCTGCGTCTGAATGTGATGGTAATCGCCGACCGTGATGCTGCCGGAGCCGAACACCTTGCTGGTGCTTGGCGCACCCGACACCAGATTGACCGCGCCGGCGGTGGAGTTGCGCCCGTTCAGCGTCCCCTGCGGGCCGCGCGCCACCTCGACGTGGTTCAGGTCATACATCAGCGCCGTCGCCCCCTGCGGACGCGGCACGTAAATGCCGTCCACATAAAACGCCACGGCCGGATCGCCCAATTCCGTGTGGTTGGCCGAGCCGACGCCGCGCATGTACACGTGCACGCCGCCAGAATCGCTGTGCGGCTCGACCACCAGGCTGGGCACCATCGCCGTCATGCTGGCCAGGTCTTTGACCTGGTTATTGGCCAGCGTGTCCTGCGTATAGGCGGTGATGGCCAGTGGCGTATCCTGCACCAACGTATCGCGGCGCGTGGCCGTGACGATAATCTTCTCCATATTGTCGCCGGACGCCGCCGGCGCGTCGCCGCCCGGCGTGCCCTGCTGCGCGTAAGCCGCGCCGGCGGCCAGCGCGATTTGCGCGATGCTGATAGCTAAAATCGTTTTTTTCATTGTCTTCCTCGCTTCTTCATCAGTTAAACGTGGAGCGCACTCCCTGCTCTACGGCAGGATCCGCGCAGTGGAACCGCTTCCACCACAGGACGCACAGACGCGTCGGGCCATCCCGTGGCAGGCCCGGGGGTAAAACAAACCTGGAAAACTCCGGGGTCAGGTCTTTCTTTGCCTCACGCTCTCAGCAGTAGAAGGCACTACCGATCAGGCCGTGACGCAATGGAAGACCTGACCCCGGATTTCAGAGCCGCTGTTCGGTGGCTCCGTCAAACAGGGAAATGCGGGTGGTGCGGACCGAGAAGCTGATGTCTTTCCCGGTGTCGAGCTGCGACTGGTCCTGCACGATGCCCGCAACCTGGGTGCCGTGGGAATCCAGCCAGACCACGCGGTGCGCTCCCATGGCTTCGACCAGCGTCACCGTCGCGCGCACCGCCTGACCGACGCCATCGCCATGGCCGACGTCGATGTCTTCCGGCCGCACGCCCAGCACGCAGGCGTGCTTGCCGGACCGCGGCTGCTTGAAGGGGTAGCCAGTCACGTCGACTGACATATATTCGCTACTGAAGATGGCGCGGCCGTTCTGCATCTCCACCGTACCCTTGAACAGGTTCATCCCCGGCGAGCCGAGGAAGGTGGCGACGAACAGGTTGGCCGGCTCGTTATAGATCACGTCCGGCGTGTCGAACTGCTGCACCACCCCGCCCTTCATCACCGCCATGCGCTGCGCCAGCGTCATCGCCTCGACCTGGTCGTGGGTGACGTAGATCATGGTGGCGCCCAGCTTCTGGTGCAGCTGTTTCAGCTCGCGCCGCAGTTCGGTGCGCAGTTTCGCGTCCAGATTGGACAGCGGTTCGTCGAACAGCATCACGTCCGCCTCGCGCACGATGGCGCGGCCGATCGCCACCCGCTGCCGCTGGCCGCCCGAGAGGTTGGCCGGTTTGCGCTTCAGCAGCGGGCCCAGTTGCAGCATGTCGGAGGCGCGCGAGACGCGGCGCGCAATCTCCGCTTTCGGCGTGCCGTTGATGCGCAGGCCGAACGACATGTTCGCTTCCACATCCATGGTCGGATACAGCGCGTAGGACTGGAACACCAGCGCGATGCCCCGGTCCTTCGGATCGGCCCAGGTCATGTCCTTGCCGCCGATTTCGATCTGGCCGGCGCTGGTGTCGATCAGGCCCGCGATGCTGTGCAACAGGGTCGATTTGCCGCAGCCCGATGGACCGAGCAGCACCACGAACTCCCCTGCCTTGACGTCCAGGTTCAGGGATTCGATCACCTTGTTCCCGCCCAGCTGGATCTGCAAATTACGAATCGCTACATTAGACATGTTTTATCCTTTCACCGCGCCGGAGGCGATACCGCGCACGAACCAGCGGCCGGAGATGAAGTAAAGCGCCAGCGGCACGACCGAAGTCAGTATGGTCGCCGCCATATTCACGTTGTACAGGCGCTCGCCGGTGGTGGTGTTGATGATGTTATTCAGCTGTACCGTCATCGGCAGGTGCTCGGAACCCGCGAACACCAGGCCAAGCAAAAAATCGTTCCAGATGCCGGTGACCTGCATGATCACCGCCACCACGATCACCGGCGTCGACATCGGCAGCATCAGCTGCAGGAAGATGCGCCAGAAACCGCCGCCGTCGATACGCGCCGCCTTGAACAGCTCCAGCGGCAGCGCGGCGTAGTAGTTACGGAACAGCAGCGTCATCACCGGCATGCCGAAGATGGTATGGATGATGATGATGCCCGGCAGAGAGCTGAACAGATTCACCGCCGCCAGTACCCGCACCAGCGGATAGATCATCACCTGCACCGGGATGAAGGCGCCCATCATCAGCACCGCGAACAGGAAGCCGGAGCCGCGCGGCCGCCAGAACGACAGCGCATAGCCGTTCACCGCGCCGATGGCGATCGACAGGATGGTGCTGGGCACCACGATGGCCACCGAGTTCCAGAAGCCGCCACGGATGCCGTCGCATTCCAGGCCGGTGCAGGCGGTGGACCAGGCCTGCCGCCACGGCTCCAGCGTGAAGTGCCGCGGCAGCGCGAACAGCGTGCCGAGGCGGATCTCCTCCATCGGCTTGACCGACGTTACCAGCATCACGTACAGCGGCAGCAGGAAGAACAGCGCGGCGATGATCAGGAAGCCGTACACGCCGATGCGCGCCGGGGTCCAGGCGAGGCTGCGGCGCGGACGCGGCAACGGGATGCTGGCATCGTTGGCGGCACCGGCGCTGGCGGCCGGCGCGGGATCGGCGCCGCGCGCGGCGCCGGTTTTATCGAGTTTCACGACTTGTCCCATCATGCCCCCAAGGCGGCGCGGCGATTGCGCACAAAGTACAACGGCGCGACGATGGCCAGCACGGTCAGCAGCAGCACAATCGACGCAGCGGAAGCCAGACCGATATTGGCGCGGCCGAACAGATAATCCATGATGAACTTGGCCGGCACCTCGCTGGCCGTGCCCGGGCCGCCCTGGGTCATGGCCACCACGGCGTCGAACACCTTCACCACCATCACGAACAGCAGCACGAAGGCGGTCGATACCGATGGCCCCAGCATGGGCAGCACGATGCTCAGGTAGACGCGCCAGCGCGGGATGCCGTCGATGCGCGCCGCCTTCCAGATTTCTTCATCGATGCCGCGCAGGCCGGACAGCATCAGCGCCATCACCAGCCCGGACGCCTGCCACACGGTGGCGATCACGATGGTGTAGATTGCCATGTCCTGGTCGACAATCCAGTCGAATTGCGCGCTGGTCCAGCCCAGTTGGTGCAGCACTTCCTGGATACCCAGCTCCGGATTCAAAATCCATTGCCAGATCAGGCCAGTGGCGACGAACGACATCGCATACGGATACAGGAATACCGTGCGCAGCGCGCCTTCGGCCATCACTTTCTGGTCGATGAACACGGCCAGCAGGAAGCCGATCAGCAGGCACAGGGCGATGAACAGCACGCCATAGACGGCCACGTTCTGCAGCGACAGCAGCCAACGCTCGTTATTGAACAGGCGGATGTACTGCGACGCGCCGACGAAATCGCTGGCCGGGAAGGTGCGCGAGCTGCTGACCGAGACGCGCGCCGTCCACAGCATGGTGCCGAGGTAGGCCAGCAGCACGGTCAGCGCCATCGGCAAAATCGCGATGTAGGCGCCGAATGAAACGTTGAGACGTTTCGTGGTCATGATTTATTCGCCCTTGATGGCGCGGGCAAACGCTTTTTGCGCGTCTTCCGGCGACTGGTTCTTGTTCCAGTAACTGGTCAGCACATCCTGCAGCGCCCCGGTGGTGTCGGGCGACGCCAGCATCTCGGTGTTGGGCAGCTGACGGCTCTTGTCCTTCATGATCTCCAGGCCCTGGCGCGCGCAGATATCCAGCTGGCTGACGTCCACGTCGCCACGGATCGGAATCGCGCCCTTGCGAGCCGCGAATGCCACTTGCGGCGCCGGCGATGTCACCACGTTGGCCAGCAGTTTCTGCGCCTTGACAGCGTTGGCATCGGTGGTTTTCGGGAACACGAATGCGTCGCCGGCGACGATGTACGGCGCTTTCGGGCCGAAGCCGGCGAAGCAGCCGAAGTCCTTGCCCGCCACCTGTTTGGCGGCGGCGAATTCACCCTTGGCCCAGTCGCCCATGATCTGCACGCCGGCCTTGCCCTGTACCACCAGCGCGGTGGCGTCGTTCCAGTTGCGGCCCGGCGAACCGGCGTCGGTAAATCCCTTCAGCTTTTTGAATTCGACCAGCACCTGCCTGAAGGCCGGCGACATCACGGCTTTCTGGTCGCGGTCGCGGTACACCTTCAGATACAGATCGGCGCCGCCGACCATGGCGAAGATGGCGTCGAAGGTGATCTTCTCCTGCCACACCTGGCCGCCGAAGGCCAGCGGCACCACGCCGGCCGCTTTCAGCTTGGCCAGCTGCTGCAGGAATTCTTCCCAGGTCTGCGGCTCGTTGGCGATGCCGGCCTTCTTGTACGCGGCCTTCGAGTAGAAGAACCAGGCTGGCATATGGATGTCCACCGGCGCGGCGTAGAAGTGGCCATTGATCTTGATCGCCTGCAGTATCGACGGCGGCATGATCTGGTCCCACTTGCCGGCGATGGCGACATCGTCGACATTATTCAACAGGCCCTGGTCCACGAAGTCGCGGAACTGCTTGGACGTGTTGAACTGCGCGGCAACCGGCGCATTGCCGCCGACGATGCGGTTGATGGTGGTGGCGCGCGATTGGTCGGCGCCGGCGATGGCCTGATCGACCCACTGGCCGCCTGCCTTGTTATAGGCTTCCGCAAACTGCTTGACGGCGGCGGACTCGCCGCCGGAGGTCCACCAGTGAATCACGGTTGCTTTTAATGGCGCTTGCGCCTGTGCCGCGGTGCTGCTGACTGCCAGGGCTAACGCGATCGCGCTGCCCATTTGTGTGGCCTTGTTCATTCTGTCTCCCAAAGGGCGTTGGCCGCCCATTTTATTCGTATAGCTTAACTTTTGGCGTTCCGCTCCGCCAGAAATTGCGTGACCAGTTTTGCGCTGCGTTTCAGCGTCCGCTTCTGCGTGCTGTAGTCGACGTGGATGATACCGAAACGGCGCTCATAACCAAAGGCCCACTCGAAGTTGTCCATCAGCGACCAGATAAAGTAGCCGCGCACATCGACGCCCGCCTTCACCGCTTGATTCACCGCTTCCAGGTGGCGGTTCAAAAACGAGATGCGCTGGCGATCATCGACTTCGCCATCGACCACCTTGTCGTCGGTGGCCATACCGTTCTCGGTGATGTAGATAGGCGGCAGATTCGGATAGTCGCGGTGGAAGCCGACCAGCAGATGACGCAGGCCATCGGGATACACTTCCCAGCCCATCTGCGTGCGCTCCACGCCTTCCAGATCGACTTCGGTGTAGCCATGTTTGCCGTCGCTGACCACATTGGTGCGGAAGTAGTAATTAATGCCCAGGAAGTCCAGCGGCTGACCGATGATGTCCATGTCGCCCTGCAGGATAGTCGGTTCCGCACCCGGCCACAGTTCCCACAGCGCCGAAGGATAGGATTTCTTCAAGAGCGGATCGAGGATCCAGTTATTGTGCTGCAGCTCGAACAGCCAGGCGGCGCGCTGGCCGGCCTCGCTGGCGTCGGTGCTGGTGCCGCGGCCGACGTTGGCGACGATACCCACTTGCGCCGACGGGTCATTGGCACGCAGGTGCCGCACCGCCAGGCCGTGACCGAGCAGCAGATGGTGCATGGCCTGGGTGGCGAACACCACGTCCTGCTTGCCCGGCGCGTGATGGCCGGTGCCGTAGCCGTGCATCGCCGAGCACCATGGCTCGTTGAGCGTGGCCCAGGCGTCGACCAACCCATGCAGTTCGCGGCTGATCATGTCGGCGTATTCGGCGAAGCGGTAGGCGGTGTCGCGGTTGACCCAGCCGCCCTTGTCTTCCAGGTGCTGCGGCAGATCCCAGTGATACAGCGTCACGTAAGTCTTCAGGCCCTTGGCGCGCAGCGCGGTCAGCAGCTTGCGGTAGAAATCGATGCCCTTCTGATTCTTCTGGCCGTCGGCGGTCATCACGCGCGGCCAGGAAATCGACAGCCGGTAGGCGCCGACGTTCAGGGACGCCAGCAGTTCCACATCCTCCTGCCAGCGGTGGTAATGGTCGCAGGCGAATTCGCCGGTGTCGCCCGCCAGGGTCTTGCCCGGGGTGGCGGAGAAGGTGTCCCAGATCGACGGGATGCGGCCATCCTCGTGGATAGCGCCTTCTATCTGATAGGCCGCCGTGGCGGCGCCGATCAGGAAATCCTTGCGCCACAGGACCGAATCGGCCGGCGGCGAAAACGTCTCTTCCAGTGCTGCTGAAACCACATGAACTCCTTCGCTGAAACATAAGTGGAAGCGCTTCCACAAGATGTTGTCAATAGTAATACTGAAGAAATTAGGGTGTCAACGGATTATTCAAAGATTTTGTAACTAGGCTACAAAAAACGGCACGGCCCTTGCGGTGCCGTGCCGTCTGTGCGCTTCGAGCGACGTAGGGAAATTACTTTTTGTCGGGATTCGGCGGTACGGGCGCGAACGGGAAGGTACCGAACAGATTCTTGCTCTGGTTCTGCATCTGCTCCTGCATCTGCACGAACAGATTCTTGCTCTGGTCGATGTAGTTGTTCATCATGCCCTGCATCATCGGCCCCTGCACGTTCATGAACTGGGTCCACATCTCCGGGCTGAACGGCTGGCCGCCGACCGCGGTGCTGGTGAACTTGCGCTGGATGTCGGTAAATGCCTGTACGTTCTTTTCCAGGTACGAGCCCATCATGCCCTGCATGGCGTGGCCGTAGAAGCGGATGATCTGGGCCAGCACGTCGCTGGAGAACATCGGCGCGCCGCTCGCCTCTTCTTCCAGGATGATCTGCAGCAGGATGCTGCGGCTGAGGTCTTCGTTGGTCTTGGCGTCGACAACGGTGAATTCTTCGTTGTCCAGTACCAGCTGTTTCACGTCGGTCAACGTGATGTAGGAGCTGGTCTGCGTGTCGTACAGTCGACGATTCGGATATTTTTTGATCAGACGGTCTGCATTTTTTTTCGCACTACTCATCACTGGTCCGTTTATTGCGCCGCAGCGCATGTCTCTAAAAATCGGAAAGAAAGGCGACGGGTGGTCCCCTCTCCGCGTGCCTACTGCACCTATTATAGAGGGGAAAAAGCCCGTCTTGCACAACCCGTTATAACTTTTGGCATTTATTGCAACGCAACCAAATTTACAAACAGACAAGTATGGGGCTTTTCCCGCCGCTGGCGCTCAGTCGGCCTTGACCTTCACATAGCGTCCCGGCGCCGCTTCCAGCGGCTTGTAGCGGGCGTTGCCCGGCTTGGCCGGCGCTTTCACCTTCTTGCCGCCATGCTCGTTCAGGAAGGCGGCCCACTGCGGCCACCAGCTGCCCGGATGCTCGGTGGCGCCGGCCATCCATGCTTCCGCGTCGGCCGGTTTGGCGGCGCCGCGGCCGGCCGGCTTGTCGTTGGTCCAGTAGCTGCGCTTGTTCTTCGCCGGCGAATTGATCACGCCGGCGATGTGGCCGGAGGCGCCCAGCACGAAGCGGTTGGCCTTGGGCTTGCCCGGATTTAGCACGTTCAGCGAGTCGAACGCCGACGGCCACGGCACGATGTGGTCCTCGCGCGAGCCGTAGATGAAGGCCGGCGCAGCGATCTTGCTCAGGTCGACGACCTGGCCCGCCACCTTCAACTGGCCCGTCTTGAGCTTGTTTTCGAGGTAGGTATTGCGCAGATACCAGCAGAACATCGGCCCCGGCAGATTGGTGCTGTCCGAATTCCAGTACAGCAGGTCGAACGCGGCCGGATCGTTGCCCTTCAGGTAGTTGGACTGCACGTAGTTCCACACCAGATCGTTCGGCCGCAGGCTGGAGAAGGTGCTGGCCAGGTCGCGCCCCGGCATCAGGCCGCCGCCCTTGAGCTGCTGCTCGCGCAGCGACACCTGGGTCTCGTCGACAAACACGTCCAGCACGCCGGTATCGCGGAAATCGAGGAAGGTGGTCAGCAAGGTCAGGCTGTTGGCCACCTGTTCGCCGCGCGCCGCCAGCACCGCCAGCGCGGTGCCGACGATGGTGCCGCCGACGCAGAAGCCGAACATGTTCAGCTTGTCCTGGCCGCTGATGTCCTGCACCGCGCGGATCGCCTCGATCACCCCTTTTTCGACGTAATCGTCCCAGGTGGTCTGGGCCAGCGTCATGTCGGGATTGGCCCAGGAAATCATGAACACGGTATTGCCCTGCGCCACCGCGTAGCGCACCAGCGAATTTTCAGGCTGCAGGTCGAGGATGTAGAACTTGTTGATGCAAGGCGGCACCATCAGCAGCGGCGTCTGGTTGACGGTGGCGGTCTTCGGCGTGTACTGGATCAACTGGAACAACGGGTTTTCGTACACCACGCTGCCCTCGGTGACCGCCAGGTTGCGGCCGACCTCGAACGCCGACTCGTCGGACAGCGAAATGTGGCCCTTGTTCATGTCGGCCAGCATATTGGCCAGGCCCTTGGTCAGGCTTTCGCCCTTGGTTTCGATCATCTTCTGCTGTGCTTCCGGGTTGGTGGCCAGGAAGTTGGCGGGCGACATGGCGTCGATGATCTGCTGCACGGCAAAACGGATCTTCTGCTTCTGCTGCGGCGTGGCCTCCACCGCCTCCACCATCGCGTTGAGGAACCGGGCGTTCAGCAGGTAGGCGGCGGCATTGAATGCCGACATCGGATTGGCCTGCCACGCCGGCGAGCTGAAACGACGGTCGCTCAACTTGGGCGCCTTGCCCGCCAACATGTCCTGCCACAGCGCGCCGAAATCCTGCAGATACTGGTTCTTCAGCCGCTCCATCTCCTCCGGCTTGATGTGCGCGCCGACATCCTGCATCATGGCGGCCATCGGATGGGCCTCCGTGGCCGGCGCCTGCGTGAACCAGGATTGCCACTGTCCCGGATCGCTCATCTGCGACATCCAGGCGTTGGCAATGGCTTGTGGATCGGGCAAATTCATGTGTGATTCCCTAAAGTGAGTTAAACACAATGCTGCTGATTGTTGCTGTCGCTTGGATTTACGTGGTCGGCCTGATGGCCCTGACGGAAACTTCCATCGTTGCGGGAATTGTAACGTTTTTGTTCTATTGCGTGCTGCCTCTGAGCACCATCATTTACATCGGCGGCACAGGCAAGCGCAGGGCGCGCCGCCGCGCAGCCGAGCAGGCCGCGCGCGAAGCCCAGCAGGCTGCCCGTCGGGACTAGGCTGGCCTTGTCGCGCATTATTTGAGCCAGATCAGCGTGGCCTGGCGACCGGTGATGCCGTCGCGGCGGTACGAATAGAAACGGGCGGAATTGGAGACGGTGCAGTACTCGCCGCCGTGCACTTCCCTGACGCCGGCGCGATGCAGCAGATAGCGTGCCAGTCCGTAGATATCGCACAGGTATTTGCCCGGCTTGCCCGCCACCGTGCTGAAGGCCGCCTCCACGTGGCGCGTGTCCGAGTCGCTGACGGCGCCGGCCATGAAGGCCTGCATGACGTCGGGCCCGACCTCGAACTGGTAGCCGCCGATGGCCGGTCCCATCCAGGCCATCAGCTCGCCGGCGCCGGCCGCGCGCAGCGCTTCCGCCGTGCGCTCCAGCACCCCGGACGCCAGCCCGCGCCAGCCGGCGTGGGCCGCGCCGACCGTTTTGCCGTCGCGGTCGCAGAACAACACCGGCAGGCAGTCGGCCGTCATGATCACGCACACCTTGCCGGCGCGCGTGCTGATGCTGGCGTCGGCTTCGGGCACCTGCTGCGGCCCGACCTCGGCCACATTCACCACCTGCGTGCCATGGACCTGCGACAGCCAGACCGGATCGTCCGGCAGCATGTGACGCAGGATGCTGCGGTTTGCCGCCACATTGTGCGGCTGGTCGCCGACGTGGGTGCCGAGATTCAGGCCGCCGCCACCCATGCCGTCGTCGTACGGCGCGGGGCTGACGCCGCCGCGCCGGGTGGTCGACAGCACGCCTACATTGTCGGGCAATCCCGGCCATTGCGGGATCAGCCACTGCTGAGTTTGAGACATCAGATCTGTTCCGGTTCCTCGATGCCGGCGCGTTGCAGCAGCTCGGCAAAATCTTCGGCCAGCGGCACCATCCATTCGCACTGCTCGCCGGTGGCCGGATGGACCAGGCCCAGGCGGCGCGCCTGCAGCGCCTGGCGCGGGAAATAGTGCGCCAGGTGCGGCTTGCCGTACACCGTGTCGCCGACCAGCGGGAAGCCGATCGACATCATGTGCACGCGGATCTGGTGGGTGCGGCCAGTCTCCAGGCGGCACTGCACCAGGCTCACGGGACGGCCCTCGCCCAGCTTGCCGCTGCCGATCAGCGTGTAGTGGGTGATCGCCGGCTTGGAGCCCATGCCGGTCGACACCGCCATTTTCACGCGTTCGCGCGGGTGGCGGCCCATCGCAGCGTCAATAGTACCGCTAATGCGCGGCGTGCCCCACACCAAAGCCAGATACTCCCGCTTGACGGTGCGCGCGGCCAGCTGACGTACCAGGTCGGTCTGGGCGGCCAGGGTCTTGCCCACCACCATCAGGCCGCTGGTGTCCTTGTCCAGGCGGTGCACGATGCCGGCGCGCGGCACGCCGGCCAGTTGCGGGCAATGGTGCAGCAGGCCGTTCAGCAGGGTGCCCGACCAGTTGCCGGCGCCCGGATGAACCACCAGGCCGGCCGGCTTGTTGATGACGATCAGGTGCTCGTCTTCAAAAATAATGTCAAGTTCGATCGGTTCGGGCTTAAAAGCCTCGTCTTCCGGCTCCGGTTGGGGCAGAATGATGACCTTCTCGTCGCCGTAGACAGTGTCCTTGGTGCTTTTCGGCGTTTTGCCGTCGACCGTGACAAAACCGTCGGTGATCCACATTTGCAGACGGCCACGGGAAAATTGCGGCACCAGGCCGGAAATGACTTTATCGAGGCGCTGGCCGCAGGATTCGGGGCTCAGCTGCAGTTCGATGGGCGCCAGACCGTCCTCCTCGTCGCCAAAGTCGCCGTCCGGGAGGTCCAGGTCGGCATCGTGTTCGGAGGAAGTTTCGGCCGGGTTCGGCTTTGCGTTTAATATCACGGTAATCCTATCGGCTATAATTAGCCTCGTAAAACTTTGGTTAAACAGTTTCTTGCAAAAGATATGCAAAAAAAATTATCGGTAGTCGCAGCAACGGTGGTTCTGCTTGGTTTGTCCGGTTGTGGCCTGTTTTCTGAAAAGGCCGACGAAACAAAAGGTTGGAGCGCTACGAAATTATACTCGGAGGCGAACGAAGAACTGGAAGGCCAGCACTACGAGCGCGCAATTCAGTTGTTCGAGAAGCTGGAATCGAGCTATCCGTTCGGCACCTACGCCCAGCAGGCGCAGATGAATATCGCCTACGCGTACTACAAATCGCAGGACCAGGCCCAGGCGCTGGCGGCGGTCGAGCGCTTCATCAAGCTGCACCCGAATCACGCCAACGTCGATTACATGTACTACCTGCGCGGCCTGATCAACTTCAACGACCAGGTCAGCTTCCTGAACTTCATCTACGAACAGGACCCGACCGAACGCGACCCGAAAGCCACGCGCGAAGCCTACGCCGCTTTCAAGGAGCTGGTGACCAAGTTCCCAAACAGCAAGTATACCCCGGACGCGCTGGACCGCATGCGTTATCTGGTGAATGCGATGGCCTCGTATGAAATCCACGTGGCGCGCTATTACTACCGCCGCGGCGCCTACCTGGCCGCGGCCAACCGCGCCATGGGCATCATGAACGATTTCCGCGATTCGCCGTCGATCGAGGAAGCGCTGTTCATCATGATCCGCAGCTACGACAAGCTGGGCATGACCGAACTGCGCAACGACACCGAGCGCGTGTTCAAGCTGAACTACCCGAATTCCAAGTTCCTGGACCAGGGCAAAAAAGCCGAACGCAAGTGGTGGAATTTCTGGAGTTCCAACGCCAGCATGTAAAAGCGGGTAAAAAAACCGGGATCAGCATCCCGGTTTTTTATTTACGCGGCCAGCTTGCGGCGGAAAATCCAGGTCTTGTCGTCGGAGGCGGCGGGTTCGAAGGCATAACCGTCGACGTCGAACTTCTTGAGTTTTTGCGGATCGGTGATGCCCTTGACCGCCGCATAGCGCGCCATCAGGCCGCGCGCACGCTTGGCGTAGAACGAGATGATCTTGTACTTGCCGTTCTTGAAGTCTTCAAACAGCGGGGTGATCACCGGCACATCGAGCAGCTTGGGCTTGACCGACTTGAAGTATTCCTCGGACGCCAGGTTGATCAGGGTTTCGGCGCCCTGCTCCCGCGCGGTCTGGTTCAGCGCCTCGGTGATGGCGGTGCCCCAGAAGTCATACAGGCTCTTGCCGCGCGCCGTGCTCAGCCGCGTGCCCATTTCCAGCCGGTGCGGATGGATCAGGTCCAGCGGACGCAGCATGCCGTACAGGCCGGACAGGATGCGGATACGCGATTGCGCGTAATCCAGCTGTTTGGGCTGCAGGCTGCGCGCATCGAGGCCGTCGTAGACGTCGCCGTTGAAGGTCATCACCGCCTGCCGTGCCTCGCTGGTGTCCCTGGTCCAGTCAGCGTAGCGGGCCACGTTCAGCGCCGACAGATTGTCGGACAAGTCCATCAGCTCGCCGAGTTCGGCCGGCGACAACTGGCGCAGGCGCGCGATCAGCTGTTCGGCGTGGTCCAGAAAAGACGGTTGGGTGTGCAGCGTGGTGGTGGGCGGGGTTTCGAGGTCCAGACTTTTTGCGGGCGAAAGCACTATCAGCATAAGATTCCAAAATACAAATTCACAAACAAGCTACATGATACCTGTTCCAAAGAAACGCATCGTAATCGATACCAATGTCTGCCTCGACCTGTTCGTGTTCAAGGACCCGCGCTGGTCCGCCTTGCTCGACGCGCTGGAGACCGGCGCGGTGGAAGCCATCACCCGCGCCGATTGTCGCGACGAATACAACATCGTGCTGCACTACAAGCACCTGCCGCTCGACGACGACAGCCGTCCGCTGGCCGCGGCCCGCTTCGACCAGTTGATCAAGGTGGTCGCCCCGCCCGCCTCCGGCGTCCGCCTGCCCGTCTGCAGCGACAAGGACGACCAGAAATTCCTGGAACTGGCGCGCGATGGCCAGGCCGACGCCCTGATCACCAAGGACAAGCAGCTGCTGAAACTGGCCCGCCGCCTGGCGCGCGAAGGCATGTTCAAGGTGATGTTGCCGGAGAGGTGGACGCTCGACGCCTGAGCGCACCAAACCCGGCACGCTGCGCTAGAATAGGCTATCCGACAACAATCGCCGAGCCATGAATAGCCGCAATCAACTACCCATGACCCCGTCCCTGACCAGCCGCCTGCCGGCGGTCGGCACCACCGTCTTCACCCGCATGTCGGCGCTGGCTGCGCAGGCCGGCGCGGTCAACCTGGGCCAGGGCTTTCCCGACTTCGGTTGCGAGCGCAGCCTGATAGGCGCCGTCAACGCGGCCATGGAAGCCGATTTCAACCAGTATCCGATGATGAGCGGCGCGCCCGTGCTGCGCCACGCCATCGGCGCCAAGATCGCCGCCCTGTACGGCCATCAATATGATGTCGACAGCGAGATCACCGTCACCGCCGGCGCCACCCAGGCGCTGACCACGGCCATCCTGTGCAGCGTGCATCCGGGCGACGAAGTGATCGTCATCGAACCGGTGTACGACAGCTACGTGCCGGCGATCACGCTGGCCGGCGGCGTCGCAGTGGCGGTGGAAATGGAAGTCGGCGCCAAAGGTTACGCGGTGCCGTGGACCAAAGTGGCGGCCGCGGTCAACGGCAAGACCCGCATGATCGTCATCAACACTCCGCACAATCCGACCAGCAGCGTGCTGCGCGCGGCGGACATGCAGGCGCTGGCCGACATCGTGCGCGGCACGAACGTGCTGATCCTGTCGGACGAAGTGTACGAACACATGGTCTACGACGGCCAGCGGCACGAATCGGTGAGCCGCCATCCGGAACTGGCGGCGCGCGCATTCGTCGTGTCCAGCTTCGGCAAGACCTATCACGTCACCGGCTGGAAGATCGGCTATGTCGCCGCGCCGGCCGCGCTGATGGCGGAATTCCGCAAGGTCCACCAGTACAACGTCTTCAGCGTCAACACGCCCATGCAGCATGGCATCGCCAGCTATATGGCCGACCCCAAGCCTTATCTGGAACTGCCGGCATTCTACCAGCGCAAGCGCGACCTGTTCCGCGATGGGCTGAAGAACACGCGTTTCGAACTGCTGCCGGCCGACGGCACTTACTTCCAGTGCGTGCGCTACGACCGGGTATCCAGCCGGACCGAGGCCGAGTTCGCCGAATGGCTGACCACGGAAATCAAGGTGGCGGCCATTCCGGTCTCGGCGTTTTACCAGCAAGGCAAGGAGTCGGGCGTCGTACGCTTCTGCTTTGCCAAAAAAGATGAGACCCTGGCGCTGGCGTTGGAGCGTCTGGCCACAGTTTAAGACCGGGATACAGCAATGTCCGACACCAATCCATCGGATGCAACGCCCTCGGTGCTGCATCAGCTCAACCAGTGCAACCGCCGGCTCGAACGGCTGCTGCACAACCTGCGCAACGAGCACAACGCCGAAGGCGAAATACGCGCCATCGCGCGCGATGTGATCGTCGCGGTGGACATCAATCCGGACATTGCGCTGGCCTGCATCTTCCTCAGCCAGATCAACGGCAGCTACGCGGTGCGGCACTGTATCGAAACGGCCATCGTCACCGTGGTGATCGCGCGCGCGATGGAGCTGGGCGCGGTCAACACGCTGACCCTGACGGCCGCCGCGCTGACCATGAATGTCGGCATGCTGCGCCACCACGAAGGCTTCCAGAACAAGAACGCACCGCTGAACGCCGAGGAAATGGCCATCGTGCGCCGCCATCCGGAAGAAAGCGTGGACCTGCTGCGCTACGCCGGCGTGGACGACGAAGACTGGATTTCCTGCGTCCTGATGCACCACGAGAACGACGACGGCTCCGGCTATCCTGCCGGACTGGCCAGCCCCGAGGTGACGCGCAACGCCAAGTTGCTGAGCCTGGCGGACCGCTATTGCGCCCAGGTCTCGGCGCGCAACTACCGCCGCTCGCTGCCGGCGCGCCAGGCCCTGTGCAATCTGATCGACGATAAGGCCGCGCCGGTGGATCCCGAGCTGGTGCAATACTTCAAACGCGAACTGGGCGACTATCCGCCGGGCTGCCTGGTACGGCTGGAGAATGGCGAAGTCGGCGTGGTCAGCCAGCGCCTGACGGATGGCCGCCACGTCCACAGCCTGCGCGACGCCGATGGCGGCGTGCTGTCCCCGGCCGCCGTGCGCCGCACGGCCGACGACGGCTGCTATATCGCCGCCGTGCTGAGCGAAGACGAAGCGGCGATCCGCTTCAGCATGAGGCAGATCTGGGGCGCGCAAGCCAGTCTCTGACCGGCGCGCGGCCAACCGCCGTGGCGCCTTACTGCTCGAGATGGCGCTGGGCGTCCAGCGCCGCCATCGCCCCGCTGGCGGCGCTGGTGATGGCCTGGCGGTACACATGGTCCTGCACGTCTCCGGCGGCAAACACGCCAGGCACACTGGTGGCGGTGGCCATGCCCTCGGTGCCGGCCAGGGTCTTGATATAGCCGTCGTGCATTTCCAGCTGCCCTTCGAAGATGCCGGTATTCGGCTTGTGGCCTATGGCCACGAACAGGCCCTGCACCGGCAACGCCGCCACTTCGCCATCCGTTTCCGACCGTATCTTCACGCCGGTCACACCGCCCTCGCCGCCCAGCACCTCCGACAGCGTGTGACTCAACCTGATCTCGACCTTGCCTTCGGCCACCTTGGCCATCAATCGTTCGATCAGTATCGCCTCCGCGCGGAACTTGTCGCGCCGGTGTATCAGCGTCACCTTGCTGGCGATGTTGGACAGATACAGGGCTTCTTCCACGGCGGTATTGCCGCCGCCGACCACGGCCACCTCCTGGCCGCGATAGAAGAAACCGTCGCAAGTCGCGCAGGCGGACACGCCACGGCCCATGAACGCCTGTTCCGACGGCAGGCCCAGATACTGGGCCGAGGCGCCGGTGGCGATGATCAGGGTGTCGGCGGTAAACTCGTTGCTGTCGCCGATCAGGCGCAGTGGCTTTTCGTTCAACTTGACCGTGTGGATGTGGTCGAACACGATTTCCGTATTGAAGCGCTCGGCGTGCTGCAGGAAGCGCTGCATCAGATCGGGACCGGTCACACCCATCGGATCGGCCGGCCAGTTCTCCACATCGTGGGTGGTCATCAGCTGACCACCCTGCTCCACACCCGTCACGAGCAGGGGCTGCAGATTGGCGCGGGCGGCGTAGATGGCCGCGCTGTAGCCGGCAGGCCCCGAACCCAGGATCAGAACCCGTGCATGTCTGGTGGTGCTCATATTGTTCTCCTCATGCGATGGGAAGCGAATTGCTTCCTGTATGCAATAAGTCTAGTCAGAACAATGGAGACTTTGAATGCCCGGGATTGCCAATTAATTGCTTTATCGTCTCACCACGACAGCGCGTTCGCCGCCATACGCCAGCGCGGGCTCTTTAACGCGACAGCTGTTCGATCTTGCGCTCGACGAACGCGCGCAGTTCCGGCGTCAGATTGTTAGTGCCGCGGGCGCGGTTGTACGCTTCGCGGGCTTCGGACAGATGCTGGTCGGCTTGCAGCGAAATGCCCAGGCCCATCCACCATACACCGTTTTGTGGCGCCAGTTGCAGCGCGGCGCGATAGCGCTCGGCGGCTTCCGCGTGGCGCTGGTCGCGCTGCAGCACGCCAGCCAGGAAAGCCTGATATTCGGCGTTGTTACCGGCATAGGGCAAGGTCTTTTGTAAAGTGTCCAGCGCGGCCGGGCCGCCTTTTTCCAGTTGCAGACGGGCCAGCACCATGGCCAGGCCTGGCTGACCGGGATCGACGCCCAGAGCCAGGCGCAGCTGGCGGATGGCATCGTCGGTGCGGCGGTTTTCCAGCAGCAGGCTGACGTAAGTCTGACGCGCGGCATCGTTGCGCGGATCGAGATCCACCGCCTTGTCCAGCTCCGCCAAAGCGTTGCTGACGCGCCCTTCCTGCAGGGCTGCCAGCGCGCGGCGATAGCTGTTCTCGGCCATCTGTTTGGGCGTCATTTCGCGTACCAGCACGCCGTCGACCGGGGTGGCCGGCGCCGATGGCGCACGCGTCGCCTTGCGCGCCGGCGTCGCGGCTGGCGACACCGCGGCGC
>NZ_SPVG01000242.1 GCF_004614165.1 Duganella callida
CGCCAGGGCCGAGCCGCCGCCACCGCCCAAACAGCCGCCGCGCCAGAGGCAGAAGCGGGAACTGGCGCGTGCCGACCAGGCGCCACGCGCCAGCGCGCCGCTCTCGGCTCCGGCGGTGGTGGCCCAGCCCAAGCCCGCCGAATCGCAGGCCATCACGCTGCCGCCGGCCGCCGATCCTTTCCACCCTGAACAACAGCCGAAGCAATTCGACATCAACGCGGCGCTGAAAACCGCGCGCCAGGTGGCCAACGAGAAAGATCCCGCCCGCGCCGGCCTGCCGGTCGCGCAGCTGGAAGCGCATCCGCTCTATCCGCAAGATCACGAAACCAGGCTGCAAAAGGGCGTGGCCAGCGCCAAGAAATATGACTGTCTGCAGGCCGGTGCCGGCGCCGGCCTGCTGGCGCCGCTGGTCTGGATCGCCGACAAGCACTGCAAGTTTTAGCCGGCTGGTTTCAGCTCCAGCGCACGCTGGTACAGGGCGTTTTTCTTGCGGCCGGTGATCTGCGCCGCCAGCCCGGCGGCCTGTTTTACCGGCAACTCCGCCAGCAGGACTTGCAGCACGCGGTCGGCCTCGGCATCGTTTTCGCCGTCTTCGGGCAAGGCGCCTTCCAGCAGGATCACGAATTCGCCCTTTTCGCGGTGGCCGTCGGCCTTGATCCAGGCTTCCGCCTCGGCCAGCGGGCACCGGTGGATTTCCTCGAACATCTTGGTCAGCTCGCGCGCGAACACCACCTGGCGCCGCGGCTCGAACACGGTCGCCAGCGCATGGGCGCAATCGAGGATGCGGTGCGGCGCCTCGTAAAACACCATGGTGGCCGTCACCGCGCGCAGGCTGGACAGGACATTCTCGCGCTGTTTGGCCTTGGCCGGCAGAAAGCCGACAAAGTAAAACTGATCGTTCACCAGCCCGCTGGCCGACAGCGCCGTCACCGCCGCCGACGCACCCGGCAGCGGCAGCACGCGGAAACCGGCCGCGCGCACCGCGTCGACGATGCGCGCGCCCGGGTCCGACACCGCCGGCGTGCCGGCATCCGACACCAGCGCGATCCGCTCGCCCTCCCGCAGCCGCGCGATCAGCGTCTCGGCCGCCTCGCGCTCATTGTGCTGATGCGCGGCAATCAGCGGCTTCTGCAGGCCGAAGCGGCCCATCAGCGTCGCCGTATTGCGCGTGTCCTCACATGCCACCGCATTGACCAGGCTCAAAACGTGCAGCGCGCGCAGCGTAATATCGGTCACATTGCCTATGGGGGTCGCCACGACGTACAAGGTTGCGCTAGGATAGGTCTGATGCGCCGTTTCGCTCATGACGGGCAAACTGGCAATGAAACTGGATACGAGGTCGCTCATTGGAGGTAGGATGAAAAGTGTGAGGTTGACGCTGTTGTACTCATTGTGGTGCCTGAGCGCCGCAGTGCTGAGTGCGTGCAGTACGCCGTTTTGCGACGCGCCGGGAGGATTGTGCGCGCCCCAGACGGCAAAAACAAGTGCGCCACCGGTGATCGAATACAAACCGCAGCCGCAACCTCTGCCCAAGCCGCCGCCGGAACCGGAAGCGCCGGCGGCCGAAGTGTTTGCCGTCACCGCGCCGGGCGAGACCGCCGCGCCGGCCGCCGCGGACGGCGCGACACCATCGGCCGCCGTGCCGGTGGATGCGCCGCGCCAGGGCGGCCGGCGTTACAAGGTCAATCTGCCGCCATCGGCCAGCTTCGACGTGCACGTCGACCGCGTCGATGCCGACGGCACCAAATGGACGGGCTCCGCCACCATGTCGTGGCATACTGACGGCAGCCACTACACCGCCTCGGTGCAGGCGGGCGTCAGCCTGCTGATCGCCCGCATCAACCTGCTGTCGCTGCGCAGCGAAGGCACGATAGACGATTACGGCATCGCCCCGGCCACGTTCACCGAAAAGCGCGCGCGCCGCTCGGAGACCGCGACCCACTTCAACCGCGACGCCGGCACCATCACCTTCTCGGCGTCGGAGGCCAGCTACCCGCTGCTGGTGGGGGCGCAGGACAAGGCCACGGTGCCGTTCCAGCTGGGCGGCATCGGCCGGGCCGACGTCAACCAGTTCGGCAGCGATATCGATATCCAGGTTGGCGAAGACAAGGAAGCGACCATATTCCGCTTCCAGCTGGTGGGCGAAGATGAAATCGAAACCGACATGGGCAAGGTGGTCACCTGGCATCTGACCCGGCCACCCAAGCCCGGCACGTATTCGTCCAGGCTGGACATCTGGCTGGCGCCGGGACTGAACTGGTATCCGATCCGCATCCGCAACACGGAGGCGAGCGGCGCGCTGACCACGCAGACCATCACCAAAATGAAAGAATTGAGTAAATAGTATGAATAATATCACCCACTTCTGCGCTGCCCTGCTGCTGGCCGCGGCCGCCCACGGCGCCAGCGCCGCGCTGGAACCTGCGTCGGGCGAGCACCCGAGCGTCAAGCGGCCGACCAACATGCCGCCGTCGGCCGACCTCAGTTACAACCTGAAGATCAAGCAGAGCGGCCTGTCGCTGAACGGCGTGGCCACCATCCAGTGGCGCGCCGGCGACGGCCATTACTCGATCCTGACCGAAAGCCGCGCCTCCATCTTCGGCAAGGTGGTGGAAAACCGCAGCGAGGGCGCGCTGGACGAATTCGGCATCGCCCCGGTCACCTTCTATGAAAAACGGCTGCGCAAGGAACCGTACACCACCAGCTTCAAGCGCGACGCCAGGACCATTGCATTCACCGAAAGCGACGCCACCTATCCCATCCTGGGAGGGGAGCAGGATCGCAGCAGCGTGACCTGGCAGCTGGCCGCCATCGCGCGCGCGGCGCCGGACAAGTTCAAGCCGGGCAGCGAATTCCACCTGTTCGTGGCCGGCCGCCGCGACGCCGAGCAATGGAGCTTCAAGGTGATCAAGACCGAGAACGTGCAGACCGGCGCCGGCGAGATCAGCGCGGTCCACCTGGTCAAGGCGCCGCCGCCGGACGCCAAGGGGCAGCAGGTCGACCTGTGGCTGGCGCCATCCATGGACTGGTACCCGGTGCGGGTGATGTTCAACGACACCGACGGCGACTTCGTCGACCAGACGCTGGAAAAGGCCGTGAAGAAATAGCGTCCTGCTATACTGACGCCCCTCGCTTGAAGTCGGGGTCAGAGCCGACATTCGGACATTGAATCGCATGCGATTCAATGTCCGAATGTCGGCTCTGACCCCGAATTTGTGCATTGCGTAGAATGGCAAAGAATGATCGAACCGATAACAAGTGAAGCCGCGCCCGAGCAGGCGCCGGACCCGCAGCTGCAGAACGACGCGCTGCAGGCCCACTTCCAACCCCATATATCCGCCGATGAAATCGAGCAGGTGTATCACCTGAAGCGCGCGCAGCCGCTGCTGCAGGTGTTTACCGCGCTGTTCCACGGCGGCTTCGAGGGCGTGCTGGTGCGCCTGCTGGTGCTGCGCGAGCTGGCCTCGGACACCGGTTCGACCAGCTTTACCCGCGCCGACATCAATACCCGTCTGGCCTATCTGCTGCCGGAGTCGCTGGAGACGGTGCTGATCCGTCTGCGCTCGAATCAGCTGCTGGCCTGGGACGCGCAGCAGGCCGTGTACCGCGTGACGCCGATGGCGCGCAATGTGCTCTCGGCCATCGACAGCCTGCTGGCCATGGGCCGCGAGGAGGACGACAACGCCGAAATGGGCTTCCTGCTGTCGCAGGTGGCCGGCGCCCAGGTGATGGGCGGCGTCACCGTCGACCAGCTGCACCATCTGCTGGGCCGCCTGGTGGAACTGACGGAGGAATTCTCGGACGCCATCGCCTCCGGTTCGGAATTCCGTTTGCGCGCTTCGCAGGCCAAGTGGCACATGGCCTGCGACTGGGTGGAGAAGGGCTCGGAAATCCTGCGCGCCATCACCACCGACGAAAACGCCGACAGCGCCACCCACAAGGCGGCGCAGGCGATCGGCCGCGCGCAGTCGGCGCTGCTGAACATGCAGGGCATGTTCTCGCGCGCGCTCAACCAGATCGAGCGCCAGCGCGTGCACCTGGGCCAGTCCGGCCTGTCCACCACCGATATCAAGCGCTGGCTGCTGGAGCACGAAGACCTGGCTTCGCTGGCCACCGACGCCATTGACCAGCCGGTGGTGCCGTTGTTTATGACCCCCGCCGAGATGATCGACGTGGCTGAAACCGAACTGATGACCGACCGACCCGATCCCGCCGTGAATAACGGCCTGCCCACCGGCACCGATGCCCCGACCACCGTCAGCGACGGCCCCGCCATGCAGCAGGAGCTGGACGACTGGCTGGCGCGCCTGTCCGATTTCGCCGCCCTGGGCAATTTCCCCAGCGTCGCCGAGGAGGCGCCGAAAGCCATCGCGGTGCAGGATTCGCTGCTGCCGGCGTCGTTCGCCGTGGCGTCCTACCGCGCCTCGCTGCTGCCGCTGCTGGGCGACGCCGAGGAAGCGCGCCTGCAGGGCGCCACCGCCGAACTGGCGCGCCTGCCGATGAAACTCACGCTGCAAGATGAACTGGTCCAGCTGCCCGATCTCGAGGTGGCGGCCATGTCCCTGGCCTCCCTGTCACTGTCCTTGAATCCGGAAGGCGAGAAGAAGTCCGATGAATGATGATGCACAAATCCTGATCGCGCGCCTGCTGACGCACCAGACCCTGCGCCGCGACGACAAAGCCGTCAAGCGCGTGCTGTCGGATGAACAGTTCCGCGCCGAAGTCGATGCCCGTCTGCTGGCGGTCGGCATGAAGCTGCTCGATAACGTCTATGCCGACCACGTGACGCTGGCCCTGCACCGCGCCATCGAACCGAAGATTTTCGGCGCGCGCGATGTCTGGCAAAACAATAACTTCGGCTTGTCGCGCGACGGCGTGGCGCTGCTGGTGGTGCTGTGGGCGCAGATCATTCTGCCCAAGCGCGAACGCCAGGAGACGCACCAGCACGCGGAGGACGATCAGAACGATATGTTCGGCACCGAGAAGCCGCTGCCGCGCGCGGAAGACACCTCGATCGGCATCGCCTACAAGGCGCTGCTGGCCGACTTCGGCGACAAGCTGGGCAAGAAGACCCGCCTGGACATGAACCTCGGCATCCTGGGCAAGCTGGGCTTCATCGAGCGTCGCGGCGACGTGATCGTCGAGGGCCCGCTGCTGGACCTGCTGATGGATACCGATCTGCTGAAGGAACGCATCGTCAACGGCGCCCTGGCCGACGTGTTCAAGCGCGCGCCGGCGCAGATCATCGCCGTCCCGCGCAGCACGCCGCCGATCGCGGTGGAGGAAACCGCCGCCGCGCCGGTCGAGGAAGAAGACATTCTGCCGGCTTTCGAAGCGCCGCCGCCGGCGCCGCTCGACGACGACACTCCAGCCAAGGACTAAGCCATGTTTCAAATCAAATCGCTAGAACTGGTCCACTGGGATTACTGGCAACGCATCAAGAATATCCCGCTGGACGCCAAGATCATCACCATCGCCGGCCAGAACGGCTCCGGCAAGACCACCTTGCTGGACGCGCTGCGCACGCTGTTCGGCCTCGATTGCTCGATGGGCCGCACGTACAAGCACTACGCCCGTCACAGCGGCCAGCAGACCGCCTGGCTGCGCGCGGTGGTGGACAACAAGCCGGTCGGCCGCCAGCTGTCCAACCGGCCGTTCCGCAGCTCCGGCTTCTTCGCCGAAGACGAGGTGACGCTGTTCTGCCAGGTGCAGAAGAACGGCGGCGACTGGAAGCGTCAGTACCTGATGCGGCCCGGGAATGTGCAGATCGAGGAAGTCGGCGAAGCCACCGACTGGCTCGGCGTGGAAAACTACCGCAAGCGCCTGGCCAACGCCGGCCTGTCGCCGGCCATGGCGAAAGTGCTGGCGCTGGAGCAGGGCGAAACCGACAAGCTGTGCGAATACGCGCCGCGCCAGCTGCTGGACCTGGTGTTCCAGGTGTTCGGCGACAAGGAGGTGCTGGACGCCTACGACGAGGCCAAGCGCCACCAGCGCGACACCGAGACGGAGCTGAAGCGCTTCGAGGCGGAGCTGGAGGCTTCCCGCACCAATCTGGAAGGCTTGCGCCTGCGCGTCGCCAACTACCACCAGTGGGAGACGCTCAACCAGGAGCGCCGCAATCTGCAGGAAGAAGTGCTGCCGACGCTGGAATACCACGAGGTGCGCGAAAAGCACGCGAACCTGAGCCGCCAGCTGCGCGAAGCGCGCAAGCCGCTGATGCAGGCCGACGCCCAGCTGGCCGACAAGCGCGCCATGCTGGCCGCGCAGGCCAAGGCGCTGACCGACGCCCAGCAGCACGAAACGGTGCTGGAGCAGGAATCGACCTCGCTGCAGACGCGCCTGACGCACATCAACGGCAAGCTGAAGCCGCTGGAAAGCCTGCTCGAGCAGAAGGCGCGCCTGCAAAAGCTGGCGGCCGATTCCGGCGCCGACCTGGCCGAAGTGGCCAAGACGCTGCAGGAAAAGGAAATCGAACTGGCGCGCCAGCGCACCGCGCGCGACGCGGTGTCGGCCAAAATCGCCGGCGAGCTGTCGACCATCTCCGCATTGCAGGGCAAGACCGCGATGCCGGAACCGGAAGCGCAGCGCGCCATGCGCCGTGTGCTGAACGACGCCGGCATCGGTCACGTCATGTTGTCCGATATCGTCGAGGTGACCGACGCCAGGTGGCAGGGCGCGATCGAGGGTGTGCTGTCGGGCTATGCCTCGGTGGTGCTGCTGGATAAACCGTCCGACGCCTCGGCCGCCTACCGGCTGGCGGAGAAGGAACGCTATCGTCACTTCATCGTGCCGGACCTGGTGCACGCGCCGACCATCAAGGACGACAGCCTGATGTCGGTGGTGAAGTTCTCGGCCAAGGTGCCGGCGTGGCTGGTGGAACAGCTGTCGCGCATCACCCGCGTCGACAACGTCGATCAGGGCGCGAAGCTGGGCAGCCATGAAGAGTGGATCACGCCGGAAGCCTATCACCGTGAACGCCGCGGCGGCCGTTCGCTGTTCGTGGAAGTGTCGCGTTACCGCTTCGGCTCCGCCGGCCGTACCCAGCGTCTGGAGGCGATCCAGAAAGGCCTGCCGGCGCTGGAGGCGCAGGAAGACCAGCTGACGCTGGTGGTGTCCAAGCTGGCCGCCGAGATCAGCGCGCTGAAGACGCGCCTGGCCGGCGTCGATGCGGCCAAAGAGCTGTCGGCACGCTCGGAGGAATTCGACGAGGCGGAACGCAGCATCGCGCCGCTGCGCAACGAGCGCACCGAAGTCGGCGCGCGCCTGGGCGAGCTGCAGAACCTGATCAAGAACGCGGTGGTCACGCGCACGCGCGCCGACACCACCTGGCAGAACGCGCGCTTTGCGCTGTCGGAAGCGGAAGCGGGCATGCGCCTGAACCACAAGCGTCAGCTCGAGCAGCGCAGCGATCACGCGCGCGTGCTGCTGGGCATGCGCAAGAGCTGGCGTCATCTGCCGCAGGGCTGGCGCCGCATTGCGCGCCGCCTGGCGCTGGTGAAGGAACATCAGAACGCGCACCAGGTCACGTTGCGCATCCACAGTCTGGAAGCCAGCCTGGCGCGCAGCGACTGGGAACTGGATGCGACCGTGATCGACCAGTATCAGCGCCTGAACGACCAACTGAGCTCGCGCCAGTCGGAAACCGAGGAACGCCGCTACCAGAACAACCGCGCGATCGAGGCCACCGGCAACGCGCGCGGCGCCTACATCGAGCGTCTGCGTTACACCATCAAGACCTATGCGGCCAACATCAAGGAGCTGGGCCAGCTGGCCGGCATTGAGGTGCAGGCCGACCCGGTCAAGCTGGAAAACGACGACGTGCAGCTGGCGCAGGCCGGTCTGCATGTGCGCTTCAAGTTCGACGGCAAGGGCGTGATCGGCATGAACGACGGCGAGGCGTCCGGCGGCCAGCAGGTGATGAAATCGCTGGTGCTGCTGATTGGTTTGCTGAAATCGGACGAAGGTTCCGGCGGCTTCGTGTTCATCGACGAACCGTTCGCCCACCTGGATATCCGCAACATCCAGCTGGTCGGCGAGTTCCTGAAGAACACCGATGCGCAGTATCTGATGACGACGCCGCTGACCCACAACACCGACGTCTACGATCCTTCCGAACTGACGCTGATCACCAGCAAAAAGAAGAAGGATACGCAGTGGGCGCAGCCGATCTTCGTACTGCAGCGCCGCCAGCAGCAGGAGGCGCCGAAGAAGGCGGCCGCTTAAGAGGCCAACAGCTGATCGAGTTGCTGCACCAGCAGGGCCGCGGTATCGCGGCCCTTTGCTTTGGTGACGCCTTCCAGATAGGGCGTGCGCAGCTGGCGCAGGTCGTCCACGCTGCCGGCCTTTTCCACCTTCAGCTGCAGGGTGAAGCCGCGCAGGCCCATGGTGCTCTTGATGGTCTTGTTATAAAAGTCGTAGACCGACTGGAATTGCCGCACCTGCTCCGGCGTCGGCAACCCGGGCAGCGGCGCCGCCTCCGCTTCGGGCAAGGGTTCCGGCTCCGGCTCCGACAGGCTCGCGTAACTGGTGGCCAGCACGATGTAGCCGCCATCCAGCAGTTCCTGCAAGGCGCTGGCGGTCAGCCCCAGTCCCGCCACATTGCGCAGCAGTTCGTCCTCGGGCCGGCGGCCGTCCACCAGGACCAGCAAGGTGCGCAGCCGCGTCGCAAGCTGGTGCTTGCGGGTCGCGATCTCCTCCCTGCCTTTGGCAGTCTTGTCGTAGATGGACGTATTCATAAGCCGTGCAATCTTGTTGCCGTGCGGATAGATTCAGCATACCACCAAATCGCGGCCGCACCGCACGCTTACGATAGCACTGTGGCTTATTTAATGTCGAATATGTCTATCGGGCGCGGCACCGGCTTTTGCGTGCGGCGCCACTGGATCAGCAGCCAGGCGTACAGGCCGAAATAGCCGCCCAGCAGGCCGAACACCCAGGCCGATAGCGGATTACCCAGGAAATCCGGATCGAGCGGCATGCCATTGTGCATATGCAGATAGGCCTCAAATAAGCGGTAGATGAGGCGGCTGATGAACAGCATGGCCACCAGCAGGCTGAGGGTGCGGTTGGGCGTGTAGAAAAAGCCTTCGGCGCGGTTTTCCAAACGGGTCAGCTTCATGTTGCGCTGGCCGAGGAGGGCGCCGACGATGGCACCGGCCAGCAGCGCCGCCAGCGCGATCCAGTTGCCGAAGATGTTGATGGCCACGCCCAGCAGCATCACGCCCATCACGCACAAGGTCAGATAGTGATGCCACATTTCCGACTTGGTGCGGCTCATGAGGCGCTTGAGGCGCGAATAGATACGCCATACCGCCAGCGGCACCAGCAGCAGCAGTACGAGTGTGGTCATTTCCATAATCTGTCCGAATGCATGTACATGAAAACAGAGATTGTACGGCACGAATCGGCAATCGCGGCTAGGATAGACGAACTGAGCAACCTGACCGGAAGGATTCCATGAACCAGCCAACCTCTGAGTTGCAATCGAATACGGGCCTGATGGCCGCCTTGCCGCAAGCCGGCGCGGAGCCGGGTGGTTATCGCCTGCCGCCTGCCGCCTTGCAGGCCCTGGTCGACGCGCCGCGCGCGCCGGCACTGAGCCTGAGCCCTCAGCGCGACATGGTGGCGGTGATCCAGACGCCGGCGCTGCCCGGCATCGCCGAAGTGGCGCAGCCGGAGCTGAAGCTGGCCGGCCTGCGCATCAACCCGCGCATCCATGCTTCCTCCCGTTTTTCCTTCGGCACCGGCCTGAGTCTGATGGCGCTGGCGACGCGCGAGGAAATGGCGATCGGCGGTCTGCCGTCCGACCTGCGGGTGGCCGACTGGAGCTGGTCGCCGGACCAGCGCCACCTGGCGTTCAGCCACGTGGCGCTGGATGGCGAGGGCGGCGCCATGGAACTGTGGCTGGTCGATATCGCCGAACGCCGGGCGCGCAAGCTGTCGCCGCAGCCGCTGTCGGCGGTGCTGACGCGCGGCTTCAACTGGCTGCCGGACAGCAGCGGGCTGCTGGTCCACTGGCGTCCGGAAGGCATGAGCAAGCCGCCGGCCGCCAGCGGCATCCCGAACGGGCCGATACAGCAGGACAGTGACCCGGATGGCAATGTGCGCCAACTGCGCACCTATCAGGATCTGCTGAAGAACGAGGACGACGCGCGTCTGTTCGAATACTACATCACGGTACAGATGGTGCTGCTGGACCTGGACGGCCAGGCGCGCCCCATCGGCGCGCCGGACCAGTTCACGCGCACCTCGGTGGCGCCGGGCGGCGAGTATCTGCTCACGCAAAGCATCACGCGGCCGTATTCCTACATCGTGCCGGCGCATGGCTTCGGCGAGCGCATCGAAGTGCGCGACCTGCACGGCGAAGTGGTGCACGCGGTGGCCACGCTGCCGCTGGAAGAGGGGCTGCCGCCGGGGAACGACGCGGTGTCGGCCGGCGTGCGCCACGTGTCGTGGCGCGCCGATGCGCCGGCCAGCCTGGTATGGGCCGAGGCGCAGGACGGTGGCGATCCCGCGCGCGAGGTGGTGGACGGCATCCGCGATCTGGTGCTGTTGCACGCGGCGCCGTTCCGCGAGCCGCCGCTGGTGCTGGCGCGCCTGACCATGCGCTTCGCCGGCATCGCCTGGGGACGCGACGACGTGGCGCTGATCAATGAACGCTGGCACAAGACGCGCGCCTACAATCAGTGGATGATCGCGCCCGGCCATTTGTCGACGGCGCCGGAGCTGATCCACTCGGGGTCCTACGAGGATCGTTACAACAGCCCCGGCTCACCGGTCATGCGCGCCGATGCCAGCGGTTTCCCGCGGCTGGTGATCGGTCCCGGCACCACCATCCTGCTCGATGGCGCCGGCGCCACACCGGACGGCGAACGCCCTTTCATCGACCGTCTGAGCCTGACCACCAGGCAGAAGGAGCGCCTGTTCCAGAGCAGCGCGCCGTACTACGAAAACACGGCGGCGGTACTGAACGAGGATGGCACGCTGCTGCTCACCACGCGCGAATCGCCGACCGAACGGCCGAACTACTACATCCGCGATCTGACCAAACCGGAAGGCGGGCAGTTGACGGCGCTGACGCATTATCCGCATCCGACGCCGCAGCTGCGCGACGTCTACAAGGAGCAGATCCGCTACGTGCGTGAAGACGGTGTCGAACTGACCGCGACGCTGATGCTGCCGCCCGGTTACGATGCGCAGCGCGACGGTCCGCTGCCGCTGCTGATGTGGGCCTATCCGCAGGAATTCAAATCCACCGGCGCGGCCAGCCAGACCACCGGCTCGCCGTACCGCTTCAACGCCGTCAGCTACTGGGGGCCGGCGGCGTTTCTGGCCACCGGGTATGCGGTGCTGGACAATCCCTCCTTCCCCATCGTCGGCAGCGGCGACGAGGAGCCCAACGACACCTACCTGCAGCAGCTGGTGGCGTCCGCCCAGGCGGCGGTGGAGGAGGTGGTGCGGCGCGGCGTCGCCGACCGCCACCGCATCGCCGTCGGCGGCCATTCGTACGGCGCCTTCATGACCGGTAACCTGCTGGCGCACACGCGCCTGTTTCGCGCCGGGATCGCCCGCAGCGGCGCCTACAACCGCACGCTGACGCCGTTCGGCTTCCAGTCGGAAGACCGGCCGTTCTGGCAGGCGCAGGCCGTGTACCAGGCCATGTCGCCGTTCAATAACGCCGACAAGATCAAGGATGCGCTGCTGCTGATCCACGGCGCCGAGGACAACAACTCCGGCACCTTCCCGCTGCAGAGCGAGCGCATGTTCCAGGCCATCAAGGGATTGGGCGGCACGGCGCGGCTGGTGATGCTGCCGAACGAATCGCACGCCTACCGCGCGCGCGAGTCCATCATGCACATGCTGTACGAGACCGATGCGTGGCTGGAGAAATACGTGCGCAACGCAAGGGCGTAAAATAGGGCGCTGTGAATCCGACTGGAGCGACAGACCATGAAATTATTTCACCGCGCCCCCGATCCCATCCCGGCGGACGATCCCGTGCCGCCGAACCTGCCGCATCCGGTACCGCAGGATGATCCGGTGCCCGATCATAATCCGTCCTAATCGAAGGCCCAGGTGTAGAGCACGTCCAGCGCGTTGTTGGTGCCGGTCTGGAACTGCAGCGTGATGCGCGGGTTCAGCTTGTACTTCAGTTTGACCAGGCTGGTCGCGGTGCTGGCGCCCTGTTCGAAGCTCAGGTAGGCCCGCGCCGAGATGCGCTTGCCGACCGTGACCACGGTGTTTTGCAGCCCCGTGGCGGCGCCGGCGGTGGAGGTGCCGGCCGCCTGACCCAGGCCCAGTTCATCCACGCCCAGTTTGCTGGCCAGCTTGCCCTGGCCGCTGCCGCCGAACAGTGCGCCCGCGGCGGTGCCGAGCAAGGCCATCTCGTTGCCCTGGGTGTTGTCGATGCCGTGGCCGAGCACCAGCCAGGCCAGTTTGTCGCTGTCCGAAACGGTCGGGTTGGAGACCAGCTTGGCCTGCGGTGCCAGCGCCGTGCCGCGCACTTCGACGCCGGCTTCCACGTTGGTTTCGCTCAGCGCCTCGCCTTCCGGGCGGCGGCGCACGGCGAGGATGTTCAGGCCCGGATTGTCGTAGGCGCCGGTGAAGTTGATCACGCCGCGGTCGATCGCCAGTTTCTGTCCGTACGCCGCGTAGGTGCCGTTGACCACGCGGATGCTGCCGTTGACGCGTGGCGGACGGCGGTCGGCGATGCGGATGCGCAGCGTGCCGGCCAGTTGGGCTTCCAGTCCTTTGCCTTTCAGGTTGAAGTCGTCGCCGAGGTCCGCTTCCACGTCGATATTCAGCGGCATGCCTTGCGGCGCCTTGGCCGCCGGTTTGGATTTGCCGACGATGACCACGTCGTCGCTGAGCGTCGGCGTGTCGGCGCCGGCCAGTTCGATGTTGGCGCGGTCGGCGCGGAATTTGCCGTCCAGCTGGAAGTGCCTGGCGTCGCGCACCAGCGTGCTCTGGCCGCTCAGCGTGAGGATGCGGTCGGGGCGCGACAGCACTTCCAGTTTGTCGGCGCCGAGCTTGAGCTGCATGGTGGCCTCGTTGCCGGCGTAGCGTATCCAGCCATCGGCCTGCGCGCTGCCCTTGTTGCCGGTGAAGGCGAGCTTTTGCAGCTGCAGCTGGTCGCCGGTCAGGTGGGCCAGCAGCTGGCCGTTGCGCAGCTTGATGCCCTGGTCCAGCCAGTTGACGCTGAGATTGGCGCCGGTGATGTCGCCGTTCAGCTGCGGCGCGGCGATGGTGCCGCTGCCGCTGATGTCGGCCTTCAGCGTGCCGTCGATTTCCAGACCCGGCTGGCCGGCCAGTGGCGCCAGCCACGCCAGGGAGCCCATGTTGGCACTGCCGCTGACGGTGAAGCTGCTGTCGTCGGCCAGGCGGCCGTCGCGCAGCTGGGCACTGCCATCGAGTCTGGTCTGGCCGATACGCTCGCCGTCGACGTTGAGCTGCACGCGCAGGGTGCCGTTGTTGACGTCGGCGCGCGCGTCCAGCGTGCGCAGGCCGAGCGGCTGCGGCAGGTCGGCGCCGGTGATGGTCATGTCGCCCTGTTCGCGGTAGACGTGCGCCATGCCGGCCAGCGTTTTGGTCGCGGCTTGCAGGTCCAGGTTCCATTCGGCGCCGATGGCCAGGTTGCTGCGGACATTTTCGCGCCAGGCGTCGGAGAGCTGGGCACGGTAGTTGACGGGGACGCCGGCGGCCTGGCCCTTGCTGCGCCAGGCGGCGCCATTCTTTTCCAGGTAGTCGATGCGCAGCGCGCCTTTGGGCAGGTTGATGGTGGCGCCGCCCAGCGCGATCCGCTCTGGTTTGGACAGACCGGCGACGCCGGTACCTTCCGGTGCGACCAGCTTCAGCGACGCCGGCGCGGCCAGCGTGAACCCGAAGCGACCCTTGTTTTGCAGGGTGTCGATGGCGCCGGTCCAGGTGTCGTTGGCCCAGCCGCCTTTGACGCGTAGCGCGGCGTCGAAGTCGGGATTGCTGGCCGTTAGCTGGATGGTGTGGGCGGAGCGCGTGCCGCTGGTCTGCAGCCGCGCCTTGTCGAGCGAAATCGCCGGCGCGACGTAGCGAGTGATTTCGAGGTCGCTGACCAGCGGTACGTCGGCCATGACATCCGCTGCCGCAGCGTTGCGCCGCGCAGCATCGCCCGTCGTTACACTCCGACCAGACGTGGCGCCGCCCGCCGCGCCGCGCCGCGTGGCTGCGTCGCTGCCTGCCGCCGTTGAACTGGCGGCGTTGGCCATGGCGATGGTGTTGCCGAGAGTGGCGCTGCCGTGGATGGCGCCGATCTGCTGCTGGCCCGGTGCGCGGATGTCCTTGCCGTCCAGCGTAACGGCTACCGCCGGCCGCGCCGTGGTGCCCGATAGTGTGCCGTTGGCGCGCAATGCGCCGCCGAACTGCGGCCCCAGTGCGCCCAGCTGCGGCGCGTCGAGCCGCCATTCCAGCTTGTCCAGCGCGCTGCCGAAGCTGCCCTTGGCCTGCAGGCTGTTGGATGCCAGATGCAGATCGATATCCGCATCGCCGATGATATTGCCCTTGGAGGCCGTCAGCTTCGCGTGGCCGGACAGCGGTGCGTTGGCAAACGTGGATGGCTGCAGCGACACGTTTGCGCTGGCGCGCCAGACCTCGGCCAGATGCGCTTCCGCGCTGAAGGTCGCGTTGACCGAACCCGCCTGCGCGGCGCCGAAGCTGGCCGGGTTCACGCGCTGTACGCTGCCGTTCATCTTCAGCTCCGGCGTGCCCTTGACCATGGCCACATCGCCGCTCGCATGGATCGCGCTGTCAGAGGGGCGCTTGGCGGAAGCGAAAGCCAGCCCCTTGGCGTCGGCTTCGAAACTGCTGCGCGGCGTTGCCATGGTGCCGGTGATGGCGCCGGATGCGCTCAGGGCGCCCAGCAGGTCGCTGCTCAGTACCGATAACTGCTTTGCGTCGACTTTCCAGCGCAGCTGTTCGCCCGGCGCGCCGAAACTGCCGCTGACGTCCGCCGTATTCTGCGCCAGCGCCAGGTGCGCATCGACACCGCTGATGTGCCGCGCATCCGCATTCAGCCTGCCGTTGCCGGTGAAGGTCTGGCCGGCCACCTTGCTCGGCTTGATCTGGAAGCCGGCCGACACCTGCCATTCCGGCGCGAGCGCGCCCTTGGCGCTGACCTCCGCGTTCAGGTCCGCCAGCGGATAGCCGCTGCCCAGCGCCGACGGATCGAAATGATCGGCCACCAGCCTGGCGCTGAACTCCTGCTTGTCCTTCAGGCTGGCCTGGCCGGTGGCGCTGATGCTGCCTTGCTTCGCCAGCAGCCGCACCTGATGCAGCTGCAGCAGCGCATCCGCCAGCGTGGCTTGCAGATCGAGTCGCACCCCCTTGTCGGCCAGCGCCGCCGTCAGCGACTGCTTGACCGGTGTGCTGGTCAGCGCGATATCGCCGGCGATCGCGGTTTTGTTGATGCTGCTGTGGATGTCCTTCAGATCCAGCCGCTCGGTATGCAGCTTGAAGGTGGCGGCATCGATCCCTGCTTCCGGTCCGCTGCGATCCACCTTGCCGCCGCCGGTGAACCTGCCCGCCGCGCCCAGGTCGAGCAGCACGTTATCCAAAACAGAGGAGGTGAGCGTGCCGTCCAGCCTTCCGCTGAAGGCTTGCAGCGGCAGCCCATGCTGGTCCAGCGGCGCGGCCTTGCCCTGATTGAGCAGCGCGAACTGGCCGGACAGCTTCTGATCCTGGCCGACGTCCGCGTTCAGCTTCAGGCTGAACTTCGCCTGCGGCCACTCGGCGTTGAAGCCTGACGGATCGAGATCCCGGCCGGTCAGGTCGATGGCGCGCAGGATGATGGTGTCGAACGGCGCCAGTGCCAGCGCCGCTTCGCCGCTGGCGCCATTGGCCGAGGCTTGCGCCTTCAGCCGCAATAGCGCCAGATCGCCGCCGGCCTGCGCGGCCAGGCGCGCATCGCCGGCGGTTTGCGTCAGCGTCGCCTTGCCCTGCAGCGGATAAGGCTTGACCCCGGCGATGGTCAGCTCGGCGGCGACGTCGCCGAACGCCGTATGCGCGGAAGCGTCGCGCAGCTGCCAGCGCGCGCGGTCTCCCTCCAGCTTGAAGCGCAGGCGTTCGATCACGTTGCTGCCGCTGTCGCTGGTCAGCGTCAGCTTGTCGAGCCGCCCGTCCGAGACACTGAGCCTGATGGGCGATGCCAGCGTCTCCGGCATCCTGGCCGGTTCCGACGGACCGGTGCTTTGCACCAGCAGGCTGCGCGCATGCAGTTCGCTGATGGTCAGTCCCGCCGAAAAATACTGCAACGGCGACCAGTTGATGTCGATCTGCTCCGCCGTGATCACGCTGTCCTTGCCGCGGAAGACCAGCTTATCGATGTGCATGCGGTGATACAGCGAGCCGGATACGCCCGTCACCGTAATCTGTCCGCCGCTGGCGTTCGACAGCCGCTGCACCAGCTGCTGCAGCGTCGATTCGCGGCCCAGCAGCCAGAGAGCGCCGCCCGCCAGCAGCACCAGCACCGCCAGGCCGATCGCCACGAAGCGTGGCCAGCGGCGGCGCTTGGTGGCGGCCTTGGTCTCTTGCGGATTATCTTGTTGGTCAGCCATCAGAAAGTGAACCCCAGCGAGAAGTGCAGACGCGCCTTGTGCACCGCGTGGCCGTAAGCGATATCGACGTTGATCGGCCCGACGGGACTCTTCCAGCGCGCGCCGACGCCATAACCGGATTTCGGATGCAGGGCGCTGAACGAATCGCCGGCGTTGCCGGCGTCGTAGAACACCGCCGCGCCATAGGCCGGCTTGAACCAGTACTGGTACTCGGCGCTGGCCGTCAGCAGATAGCGGCCGCCGGTGATCGCGCCGTCCACCGGCACGCCCAGTTCCTGGTAGCCGTAGCCGCGCACCGACTGGTCGCCGCCGGCGCGGAACAGGTACACCGCCGGCACGCCGTTCTTGTCGCGCGAGGTCAGCGCGCCGAATTCGCCGCGGAAGATGGCGTTCGACTGGGTCCCCAGCGGCAGGTAGGTCACGCCGCGCAGGTAGCCGCGTACGAACGCCTCATCGGTCAGCACCGGCAGCAGCGCGCCGCCCAGCTGCGCGTTGATCGCGTAGCCTTTGGTCGGGAACAGCAGGTTGTCCAGCTTGCGCCAGGTGACGCCGTAGGTCAGCGGCAGGCTTTTGCTTTGGCTGGACGGGATACCGCCCACGGTCTTGGTCTCGGTCAGCAGTTCCAGCGTCAGATTCCGCTCCAGCAGCGGCGTGCCCCAGGCGCGCTTGGCGGCGAGGCTGGCCACGCTGGTCACCTCGCCCGAAATGTCGCTGCGCTGGAACGAGGCGCCGATGCTGTCGTTATAGCCGTCCGGCGTCACCGGGAAATAGAAATTGCTGGTGGCGGTCTGCTGCTTGGTTTCCAGCGTCAGCGCGCTCTTCATGCGCAGGCCGAACACCGACAGGTCGTCGTAGGTCAGCGAGGCGCGATTGCCGGTGTTGGTCGAATAACCGATACCGGCGCTGACGTTCTTGCGCTTGTTCTCGACCACGCGCACCAGCAGCGGCAGCGGGGGCATGGCCTGCTCCGCGTTCTGCTCCGGCGTTTTGGCGGCGGCGTCCAGCTGTTCGTTGAGGATGGCGCCGACGTCGCCGCTGACTTCCACGCTGGCGAAGTAGCCGGTGTCCTGCAGGCGCGACTGGTACGATTGCAGCGCCGCCTCGCTATAGTAGTCGCCCGGATGGATCTGGTTCAGGTTGCGCACCACCGACTCCGGATAGCGCTTCAAGCCTTCGATGCGCAGCTCGCCGAAGCGCATCTCCGGACCGCTGTCGATCACCACGCGCAGGTTGGCGGTGTGCGCTTCCGGATCGACCGTGGCCTGGCTCTCGACCAGCTGCGCGCGCGGGTAGCGTGTCTGCACCACCGAGCGCAGCATGGCGCGCTTGGACGATTCCCACTCGTCCTGGCGGAACACCCGGCCCTTGTTCAAAGGCCACGCCGATTTGAGCGCGTTGAGGTCGAAGTGCTGTTCCGGTTTCTGGTCCGGCGGCGCGGCGAAGCCCTGCATCACCAGGTCGACCGCGTCAACGCGCACCGGCTCGCCCGGTTCCACCTTGACCAGCACCTGCGGCGTGCCCGTTTCCCGGTCCAGGCGGGCGCTCACCACGGGCGAATAATAGCCTTCCGTGGCCACCAGCGTGCGGATCTGTTCGGGCGCCACGCGCACCAGCCGTTGCAGCTGTTCGCGGTCGATGCGGTCATTGCCGCGAAAACGCTCCAGATCCAGGTTCTTTTCCAGCAGCGCGCGGATGTCGCCGGGGGCGTCGATGCGCACGTCGTATTTCAGGCCCTCGGCCGCCCGCACTGGCGCGGCCACAGTGGCCACGCTGGCCACGATCAGGCAGGCGAGTACTTTTGCCACAACTTGTGCCAAAATTCGCAGTCCTGCCCGTTTTTTTGCTGGCGATGCCGGTAACATGAGACTCCATGGGTGTACGCTAGAATGTACGCTGATAAGCATGTTACCGGATTGCCCCAAAAGATGGCGTACTAATAATATTGCCTCATCTGGAAAACACTATGCTGCCTACCGATTCCGCTCTGGTCCTGTTTAGCGGTGGCCAAGACTCCACCACCTGCCTGGCCTGGGCGCTCAAACATTATGCGCGCGTCGAGACCATAGGCTTCGACTATGGCCAGCGCCATGCGGTCGAACTGACCGTGCGTCCCAAGCTGCTGCAAAGCCTGCGCGAACATTCCGCCGACTGGGACGCCAAACTGGGCGAAGACCACATGATCGACCTGTCGCTGATCTCCGCCATCTCGCAGACCGCGATGACCCACGATATCGCCATCGAGACCCAGGCCAACGGCCTGCCGAACACCTTCGTCCCCGGCCGCAACCTGCTGTTCATGACGGTGGCCGCCACGGTGGCCTACCGCCGCGGCCTGACGGTGCTGGTGGGCGGCATGTGCGAAACCGATTTCTCCGGCTACCCGGACTGCCGCGACGACACCATGAAGGCGCTGCAGGTGGCGCTCAACCTCGGCATGGACCAGCGCTTCAAGCTGGAGACGCCGCTGATGTGGCGCGATAAAAAACAGACCTGGGAACTGGCGATGGAACTGGGCGGCCAGCGGTTGGTCGACCTGATCCGCGACGGCACCCACACCTGCTACCTGGGCGAGCGCGGCGCGCTGCATGACTGGGGCTACGGCTGCGGCACCTGCCCGGCCTGCGTATTGCGCGCGCGCGGCTACCATCAGTTCGTGGGCACCGAGGTGTAGATGCCTTCTCCACCTCAGGCACGGCCGCGCCGCCTGCTGCAGAATCTGCTCTCGCCGGGCGTTCTGCCGCTGCTGGTACTGGCCAGCTGCCTGGGGATCACCGCCACCCTGTGGCACGGCGCCGACGCCGACGCCGAGCACGATGCGCAGAGCGATTTCGATGGCCGCGTGCGCGAGCTGGTCAACAATCTCGATCAGCGCATGCAGACCTATGTGCAGGTGCTGTACGGCGTGCAGGGACTGTTCGCCAGTTCCGAGGAAGTCGACCGCGACGAGTTCCGTACCTATGTTCAGGCGCAGGACCTGCAGCGCCACTTCCCCGGCATCCACGGCGTCGGCTACATCCGCCTGATCGGCGCGGACTGGCGCGAGGCGCACGAGGCGGCCGTGCGGCGCCAGGGCTTTCCGGCGTACCGCGTATTCCCGCCGACGGCGCGCGGCTGGCTGGCGCCCATCGTCTATCTGGAACCGTTCGACGACAACAACCGCGTGGCCTTCGGCTTCGACACCGCGTCCGAGCCGCACCGCCGCGCCGCGCTGGAGCAGGCGCGCGACGCCGGCCTGCCGGTGATGAGTTCCCGGATACGGCTGGTGCAGGAGGCCGGCAGTCCACCGCAATCGGGCGTGCTGGTGGTGCTGCCGGTGTATCGCCATACGCGACCGGTGCGCACGCTGGCCGAGCGCCGCGCCGCCATCGCCGGCTGGGTGTTTGCGCCGTTCCGCATCGGCGATCTGATGGCGGGGCTGGGGGGGCCGCGCGCCGCCGCGCTGGATATCGAAATCTACGACGGCGACGCCATCACGCCGGAGGCGCGCATGTACGACAGCTGGCCGGTGGCGGGCGAGCCGCGGCGCAGTACGCGCCAGCAGATCAGCATTGCCAATCACCGCTGGACGCTGCGCATTTCCGCGGCCGGCGGCGCGGCGCCGGCACGCAGCGACAAGGCGCGGCAGATCGCCGCCACCGGCGTGGCGCTGAGCCTTCTGCTGGCGTGGCTGACATGGCTGCTGGCGCGCAGCCGGTTGCGCGCGCGCGAGGCGCTGGCGCACAGCCGCACGCTGGCCGGCGAATTGCAGGAAGGGCAGACCACGCTGATGGTGCTGGCCGACAGCGCGCAGCGCAGCCAGACCATGTTGCGCAGCATCCTGGATTCCACCATCGACGGCATCCTGGTCGACAACCTGAAAGGCACGGTGCTGAATTCCAACCGCCGCTTCCGCGAATTGTGGAACGTGCCCGAGCACCTGGACTGGCAAAGCGACGGCGCGGTGCTGATGGCGCACATGTGCGCGCAGCTGCGCCACCCCGAATGCGGGCCGCAGCTGGAGCAGCCCGGTGAAGCACACGAGATCCTGCATACCCGGGACGGCCGTGTGATCGAGAAGTTCACGCGCGGCCTGCAACTGGGCAGCGAGCCGGCGCGTCTCTGGACCTTTCGCGACATCACCGAGCGCACCCGGATCGAGCAGCGCGAGCAGACCCGCAGCCGGGTGCTGGAACTGCTGGCCACCGGCGCGCCGCTGCAGACCATCCTGGAAAGCGTGGTACTGGGCGTGGAGGCCGACAACCAGGACATTTTGTGCAGCATCCTGCTGCTCGACGAACGCGGCGAACGGCTGCTGGTCGGAGCCGCGCCCAGCCTGCCGGCGTTCTACAACGCCGCCGTGCATGGCATGGCGGTCGCCCACGGCGTCGGCGCCTGCGGCGAGGCGGTGGTGACGCGCAGCCGGGTGATCGTCGAGGACATCCGCAACGCCCCGAGCTGGCTGACGTACCGCGACCTGGCGCTGCAGGCGCGCCTGGGCGCATGCTGGTCCGATCCGATCTTCAGCGTCAGCGGCGCGGTGCTGGGTACCTTCGCCATCTACCACCGCGCGCCGCGGCGGCCGACGCTGGCCGACATCGCGCTGATCGAACAGGCCGCGCGGCTGGCCGGCATCGCCATCGAGCAGGCGCGGGCCGCGGTGGCGCTGCGCGCCGGCGAGGCGCGCTTCCGCAGCCTGTACGATCACGCGCCGGTGGCCTTGTGGGAGCAGGACTGGTCGGCGCTGCGCGGCGCGCTGGCGGAACTGGAACTGTCGGGCGCCGACGAAGTGGAAGCCTATCTGCTGGCCAATCCCAGCCAGCTGCGGCGGCTGGCGTCGCTGGTGCGCATCCTCGACTGCAACGCCGCGGCGCTGGAACAGGTGGCCGCGCCGCCGGGACGCAAGGACATGGCCGAACTGACGCTGGCGCAGAACTTCGACGCCAGCGCCATGCCCAGCTTCGCGCGCGCGGTGGCCGCGCTGGCGCAGGGACGCCACTTTTACGCCAGCGAGGGCAGCTTCGAGCGTCTGGATGGCGTGGCGCGCCTGAACGAACTGACCTTGCTGGTGATGCCGGGCCATACGCACAGCCTGGATTTCGTGATCGTGTCGACGCTGGACATCACCGAGCGCCAGCGCATGCACGACGAGTTGCGCGTGCTGGCCACCACCGACTTCCTCACCGGCCTGCCGAACCGGCGCGAATTCATGCAGCGGCTGGCGCAGGAGCAGGGGCGGGTGCAGCGCGACATCGCGGCCTGCGCGGCGGTGCTGCTGCTCGACATCGACCACTTCAAGCGCATCAACGATGAACATGGGCACGCGGCCGGCGATGCGGTGCTGCGCCAGCTGGCGGAACTGATGCGTGAAGGCCAGCGCAAGATCGACATGCTGGGCCGCATCGGCGGCGAAGAATTTGCCATCCTGCTGCCGGGCACCGAGCTGGACGCGGCGGCGGTGTTTGCCGAGCGTCTGCGCCAGCGCGTGGCGCAGATGGCGCTGCGGCTGGACGATGGCGTCGCGCTGCACATCACCGTCAGCATCGGCATCGCCGCCATGGGCGGTAAATATCCGGGCAGCGACCCGGCGCTGATACGTGCCGATCAGGCCCTGTACAGCGCCAAGCGCGGCGGCCGCAACCGGGTGGTGACGCTGGACGTGGAGGCGGACCGGCCGGGGCATCAGGTCCCGGCCGCTTCCGGTTGAAAGCTTAGACTGGCTGTTCCAGCGCGGCCTGGGTGCGCAGCTTGCGCGGACGGGAAACGAAGAACCAGTACAGGCCGAACGGGATCAGCAGCGGCAGCAGCAGCGGTGACACCAGCGCCACGGCGATCGCCGCCGCCAGCGCCACGCCGGCCACGGCCACGATGCCGAGTCCGGCGAACAGCACGCACAGGAACATCGCCACCGCGGTCATGATCACGCCGGCCAGCAGCAGGCCGGCGCCGCCGAACAGCACGCTCAACACGGCGCCCAGCGGGCCGTCGAACTCGTCGCCATCGATATTCACATGCATGCCGTCGCCGAACAGCGCCTGGCCGACCGCCACGGCGAACAGCAGGACAATAAGGGTAAGTATCAGTTTTTTTGCGGTGATGTTCATGGCTGGCCCCGTTGGGTTTATTGTTCAATGCCGTCTGGCATGATCAAACTGTAGCGGCGGCGCCCCGCGCCAGCCAGCGGCGTGCGACAGACCGGCAAATTTGCGGCATGAAACGCGCGAGATCGGGGTCAGAGCCGACTTATGCCTTGATTTAAAGATATGGTGAACTAGACTGTAAATCTCACTCGCAATATGGAGGGTATAACATGGCTTGGCTAGCAATAAGCGAGGGTCAATCGTTATCCTCGGCACGCAAACGGCCCCGGCGCCAGCGCAGCGCCCTGCAGCTGTCCGGCGGAGGCCCCAAGGGCCCGCCTTCGGCACCGCCGACGATTCCGCCGATTATCATCACGCCATTTACCTATCAGCTGCCGGAACCGGCCATCGATCCGCGCATCGCTCCCCCCAGGCCGCCGATCGCCGAACGGGCGCCGTGCATGACCTGTTGAGGTCGGTATCCGAAGGAGCCCGCCGTGGCGCGGGCTTGCCGTCTCAGAAGTTGTGACGCACGCCCAGGACTATGCCCTTGAGCGTGGCGCCCGGTTGCGCACCCAGGCTGTTGATGGCGAAGTCGACCACGCCGCGGCGCTCGTTGTGGATGTGGCTGTAATACGCGAAGACACTGCTGCGCTTGGACAGGGTGTAGTCGTAGCCGGCCGTGTAGTGGGTGGCGCCGGTGTCGGCCCCCTTGCGCGCGAAGCCGATGGTGACGCCGTCCGGCGCACTACCGCTGCCGTCGCCGGCGTGGCCGATCCCCAGCTTGAAGCCGTGCGCGCCGCGCTGGTGCGTGACCGACAGGTAGACGTCGTTGCGCTTCAGCGTGCCGGCCGCGGTCTCATAGCGCAAGCGTTCGCCGATCAGCGCCACGCGGGTGTTGTCGAAGCGGTAGGCGGCAGCCAGCTTGGCGGCGCCGTCGTTCAACCCCGGCCCCTGGTATTCGTGGTGACGCTCGTAGGCGGCGCTCAGGTACCATGGTCCCTGTTCCCAGATCAGCGCGCCCGAGCTCAGCGACGGTTTGGCGCCGCTGGCCGGCCGCTCCTCGCTCAGTCCCTGGGCCACCCGCAACTGCAGGCCGTGCCACAGCGGCGTCCAGTAGTGCACGCTGTTCTGCTGGCGGCGGTCGAAGGAAGAGGTGTCGCTGGTGTTGTTGACGGTGGCGCCGGCACCGTTGCCCATGATGCTCATATAGCCGGCCGTGGTCGGATAATACGGGTCGAGGCCGGTGGTGGCGCCGTTGTAGGGCGTCACCCAGTTGCCGGCGAACAGGGTGCCGGCCGCGCCTTCGATGCCGAGGCGGGTGTCGCGCGCGGCCGGACTGCCGGCGCCGGTGTCGGGCGCCAGCGTGCCCTCGATCTGGAACAGGATGTGGGTGCCGCCGCCCAGGTCTTCCGTGCCCTTGAAGCCCAGCACCGAGCGGTAGTTGCTTTCGCGGTTGACGCGCTGGCCGTCATTCTCCAGGCTTTCCAGACCGACGTTGAGGCGGCCATAAATCTGGACGTTGCTCTGGGCGTAGGCGGGGCCGCACAGCGCGGCGAGCAGAACGGGGAGAATCTTGCGCATCATGAAGGTTTCCTGTTGTTGATACTGAGCCAGCCCTTTATTATTCCAGCCCCCTCCCTATTTCGACACGACCATAAGTATGAGCATAGCCTACCCAAATCCAGACGACGAATCCCCGGTGCAGGAAGACCGCTTGTGGCAAGGCAATGGCTGGACCGCGCGCGTGATCAAGAACGACGATGACGATGGCTGGGCGGTGGCCATGATCAAGGATGGCGAGCCGGAACCGGCGCTGGTCGGTCCCTGGACCATGGGCCGCGACAAGAAAAATCCCAAGCCGCTGGACGTCAACGCCTTCAACACCCTGGTCAAGACCGCCAGCGAGGTGATCCGCCGCCACGAACAGCAGCTGCACGCCCAGTTGCACAAGAATGTGACTGTCGGTAGCGATGACGGGCCGGTCAAGGTTTGTCTCGACATCACGCCGGACGAAGACGATCCCTATGCCACGCTGAGCGCTTTCGACGAGTACGGCGAGGCGCTGGCGCGGGTGCGCGTGCCGCCCACTTTCAAGCTCAGCGCAACTTCTGCTGCCAACTGGATCGAAAATGGTTACAAAAAACCCTGAGGAAACTATTTGCCCGGAAGCCTCTGTATTTGAGCAGAATTAAGATTTCGTTAAATAAACGTGTAAGTGGATGTAACATTCAATCGTGCGATCCCGTTTTTCCCAGGCATGTTTGCTACATTGGCATCTCCTTTCTGCGGTGTATCAACACCGCTTTTTTTTGACCAAAAGGAGGTACAGATGAAAAATGTAAAACGCATCCTGGGTGCGATCGCGGTATCCGGCGCCGCGCTGTTGGCACAAGGCGCCATGGCGGCTGACGTCAGCAATCCGGACATGGCGCTGGACGTCGCCGGCGGTGGCAGCGTGCTGGGCCATGTATTCTCGATGGGCAACGCCGGCAACGGCTTCTCCGAGCGCTACACGTTCTCGGTCGGCGCCGGCAGCACCATTTCGGCCGACGTCTTCTCGTTTGCCAGCAGCGCCACCACCGGCCTGGATATCCTGGGCCTGAGCCTGTTCAATGCCGACGGCCTGGTGGTCAAAGGCACCGGCTCGAGCGGCACGCTGGATCACTGGACCCTGACCTCGAATGCGCTGGCCGCCGGCGATTATTTCCTGCTGGTGAGCGGCACCGTGCTGTCCAACGGCCCGACCTTCTACAGCGGCGGCGCCACCGTGACCGCGGTACCGGAACCCGCCACCTACGGCATGCTGCTGGGCGGTCTGGGCCTGGTGGGCGCGCTGGCACGCCGACGTAAGCAAACCGACGCCGCGTAAAGCAACCTCTCGCGCACTGCGCAAGCCAGGTTGCCAGGGCAACCTGGCTCCTCCCGGCGCTTCTCTGATAGTATTTCCTATGCGCATGAATGCTCACATAGGAAAATCGATGGAAAGTCGCCTCACCCGGCTGGAAGCCGTTCAAACCGTGCTGCTCGAAATCGGGCAGAAATCTAGCAGCTGTACCGACATCAGCGAATTCCTGCAGGCGGTGCACGCGGCGCTCGGGCGTATCATGTATGCCGCCAACTTTTTCGTCGCGCTCAGCGACGAGAACGGCCCGCCCAACATGGTGCGCTTCGTGTACTTCGTCGACGAAGTGGACGACCCGCCGCAGCGCGACGAGCTGTTCGAACTGGTGGCCGGGGAGTCGCCGACCGCGGCGGTGATTCTCAGCCGCGAGCGCATCGTCATGACGGCGGCCGAGCACCAGTCCAAGCGCGAAGACAACGCCGAATTCGGCATCGGCACCATTGCCGAGCACTGGATGGGCTGCCCGCTGTTCGACCACAATCACCAGATCCTCGGCGCGGTGGTGATCCAGAGCTACGACAAGGAACACACTTTCAGCGACGAAGATCAGGCGCTGTTCGCCCTGATCGCCAACCACGTCTCGAGCGCGCTGCAGGGTCTGCAGAGCATGGACCGGCTGGAGCGCGCGGTGCAGGAGCGCACCCGGCAGCTGCAGCACGAGGTGGCCGAGCGCCGCCGCGCGGAAAACATCCAGCGCGGGCTGTACGAGCTGGCCAACCTGTCGGCCACCGCCACCGGCGGCAGCCGGCTCAATATGCGGCTGCACCAGATCATCAGCGAACTGGTGCCGGCCAAGAATTTCCTGATGGCGCTGTACCATCCGGACACCAACGAGATCAGCATCCCGTATTTCGTCGACGAGAAAGACGAATACGCGCCGGTGCGGCGCTTCGACTACGGCCTGGGCATGAGTTCCTACATCCTGCAGCGCAAGCAGGCCATGCTGCTGGATCGCGAGGGTTTCCGCGCGCTGGTCGACAGCGGCGAAATGGAACATCCGCTGGGCAATGTCGACATCGCCAGCTGGATGGGCGCGCCCATGCTGCTGGGCGACAAGGCCTACGGCGTGATCATCGTACAGAGCTATGACGACACGGTGAACTACACCCAGGCCGACCTCGACATTCTGGCGTTCATGGCCAGCCACGTGGCGGTGGCGATTGCGCGGCTGCAGGCCGACCGCCAGATCCGCCAGGCCAAGGAAACGCTGGAACAGCAGAACGCCGCGCTGGAGAACGCGCTGACCTCGCTGAAAGATGCGCAGGGCGAGCTGGTGCGCCAGGAAAAGCTGGCCTCGCTGGGACGGCTGGTGGCCGGGGTGGCGCACGAAATCAACACCCCGCTGGGCATCTGCGTCACCGCCACCAGCCACCTGGTGGAAGAACTGAAACTGACGCGCGAAGACCTGGCCAACGGCGCGCTGGACGAAGAGGGGCTGAACGGCTTTTTCGACATCATCGACCAGTCGCTGAAGATCATGACCACCAACACCCAGCGCGCGGCGGCGCTGGTGCGCAGTTTCAAGCAGGTGGCGGTGGACCAGTCGTCGGACGACATCCGCAGCTTCAACCTGCGCAAATACCTGGACGAAGTGCTGCTGTCGCTGCAGCCCAAGCTCAAGGGCAAGCCGATCACCATCGACATCGCTTGCGACGAGCACATCAACATGGCCAGCTTCCCGGGGGCGATCTCGCAGATCGTCACCAACATGGTGGTCAACTCGCTGGTGCACGGCTTTGAGGAAGGGCAGAGCGGCAAGATCAAGATCAGCGGCAGGGTCGACGGCGATAATGTCGAGTTCGACTACAGCGATGACGGCGTCGGCATGGACAGCGCCACGCTGGCGCAGCTGTTCGACCCGTTCTTCACCACCAAGCGCGGCTCGGGCGGCAGCGGGCTGGGCGCGCACATCCTGTACAACCTGGTGACGGGCGCGCTGGGCGGTAGCGTCAAAGTGGCCAGCGCGCCCGGCATGGGCCTGCACTACAAACTGCGCTTCCCCAAGGTCAAGCGCAAGTAATCCGGGGTCAGGTCTTCCATTGCGTCACGAGCTCTGCCGTAGCGATAGCTACGGCAGAGCTCGTGACGCAATGGAAGACCTGACCCCGGAGTTTACTTGGCGGCTTCTTCGATCAGCTTGGCCACTTCGGCCGGGTGCGAGGTCATGACGACGTGCGAGGCGCCGTCGATGGCCACGGTTTTTTTGGCGTTGGCGCGCTTGGCCATGAATTCCAGCGCGGCGGCCGGGATGTTCTTGTCGGCCTTGCCGTACACGAACCACGAGGGGATGGTCTTCCAGATCGGCGCCGGCGACGCTTCGTTCAGCGCGGCGTCGGTGATCGGCCGCTGACCCGCCGCCATCAGGCGCGCCTTGGCTTCCGGCACGTCGGCGGCGAACTGGTCGTGGAATTTGGCTTGCTGGATGTACAGGTCCTTGCCGCCATCGGCCAGCGCCACCGGCGGCGCCAGGGTCGGGCCCAGGGTGCTGCCGGGGAATTTGCCCGACAGGCCGACCGCCGTCTCGCCCGCTTCCGGCGCGAACGCGGCCACGTACACCAGGGCCTTGATGTTGCCGGCGCCGCTCACCGCGCTGATCACCGAGCCGCCGTACGAGTGGCCGACCAGCACCACCGGCCCGGACACGCTTTTCACCACTGCGGCCACGGCGGCGGCATCGCCCTTGACGCTGCGCAGCGGATTGGCGGCGCCGATCACGGTGTAGCCGTCTTTTTCCAGCTTGGCGGTGACGCCGTCCCAGCTCGAGGAGTCGGCAAAGGCGCCATGCACCAGGACGATGGTGGGCTTGTCGGCGGCGTGAGCCGGTGCGGCCAGGACGCCGGCCAGGGCGGCGGCGGCGGCGCAGCGGCGGAACAGGTGGTTCATGCTGTTTCCTTTCTTTCGTTCGTGAAGATGCGCCGATACTAGCAAGGATTCACTCCGCCTTGATCACCTGATCGGGATAGCAATTGCTCTATCGTTCATTTAACGCGTGGCCGCCGCCGGTCGCCCGTATTGCGTATGATCTCGCTTACCAATGCCATCTTCGCCGCCAGCGCCTTGCAGGACCAGTTGCTGCAGAAGCGGCTGGCCGAGGCCCGCAAAAAGGCCGATGCCATCAATGGCCTGTCCGCCCGCGCCTCCCAGGAGCAGAAGGCCCAGGCGCGCGAACGCATCGCCGAGCTCAAGAAGCAGATCGAGGCGCTGAGGAAGATGTTGGCGATGTTTGGCACCGGCAAGGATGCCAAGGCGTTGCTGCAGCAGTTGAAGCAATTGGCCAGCCAGCTGAAACAGGCGGCCGATGTGTTGAAGGCGCCGTCCGGCGATGCCGGCGTGTCCACCGCGCCAGCGGACGCTTCGGCGGCCGGCACGGACAGCAACGCCACCGGCGCCGCCGACGCTTATGTCGACGGCCGTAACGCCTATGCCGAGCAGCAGGCCGCCGCCGATGCCGACAGCAAGGCCGATAATAGCGCCGATGCCGATGCCGATGCCGATGCCGATGCCGCCAGCGCTGGCGCCGCCGCCGCAGTGCGCATCGCCGCCACGCCTGTCGATGCGCAAGCCGCCGAAGACCAGAAGCAGGTGGAGGAGGTCACGAACGCGCTGAAAGCGCTGCGCGCCACGGCCGAGCAGATGGCCAAGCGCCAGGAACAGCAGGCCCGCCGCTAGACGGTCGGTCGCGCAGCCGGCGGCGCGCGTAGTCGCCCCGCTCGAGCGGCGGATCGCCGGACAGCCGGCGACCGCCGGCGCGCAACGGCGCCGGTCGCGCGACCAGCGTCATCGCGGCATGGCGCCGCCGGCTCAGTCGGGCAGGCGTTCGTTGATGGCGATGGCCTTGTCGATATTCTTGATCAGCAGGTCGACGTACACCGGGTCCAGATGGTGGCCGGCGACTTCGCGCAGGTGTTCGATCACACGTTCCACCGGCCAGGCATCCTTGTAGCAGCGCTTGTGCATCAGCGCGTCGAACACGTCGGCGACGGCGACGATGCGCGCGTACAAATGGATGTCCTCGCCCTTGAGTCCTTGCGGATAGCCGCTGCCGTCGTATTTCTCGTGGTGCTGGTGGGCGATCACGGCGGCCGCCTTCAGGATCGGACGCTGCGAGCCATCCAGGATGGACAGGCCGACCGCCGGGTGCTGTTTCATGATTTCCCATTCGGCCGCGTCGAGCTTGCCGGGTTTCAGCAGCACCGCGTCCGGGGTGGCGATCTTGCCGATGTCGTGCATCGGCGCGGCGTGGCCGAGCACCGCCACTTCGTCGTCGGGCAGGCCGGCTTCGCGCGCCAGCATGTGGCACACCTCGGCCATGCGGCGCACGTGGTTGCCGGCTTCGTTGGAGCGCGATTCGACCACGTCGCCCAGGCGCAGGATCAGCTCGGCCTGGGTGTCGGTGATTTCCTGGTTCAGCAGGATGTTGTCGAAGGCGATGGCGACGCCGGAGCAGAATAGTTCCAGCAGCTTGGTGTCGATGTCGGAGATTTCTTCCACGCCCTTCAGCACCAGCAGCGACGCCTTGCCGCTGGCGTTGGGGAAATAGCCGATGTAGGTGTCGCCCTGCACGCGCGAAATCTTGTTGCTCTTGGCCTGGTCGAGTTCGGCCAGCACTTCCGGTGTCAGCAGGGAGCCGTCCTCGTCGCCGATTTGCGCCAGGATTTCGTAATCGTTCTGGCCGCTGATGGCGGTGGCGCCGCGCAGGCGCAGCAGCATGCTGTGCTCCAGTCGCAGCAAGGCCACCACCTGCTGCAGCAGGCCGTTGGCGAAGTCTTTCAGGTTGCGCTGGCGGAAGATGTGCGAGGAGGCGGCGATCACGCGCTCCAGCCCTTCGCGGTAATTGATCTGCGCGCGGTGCGCTTCCTCCACCTTCATAATGTCGCGGTAGGCGCGCAGCGCGGCAAAGGTGGTGGTGAACAACTTGGTGCGGTCGAGCTCGGTCTTTTCCTTGTAGTCGTTGATGTCGTAGTTGACGATCACGCGTTCCTCGGGCGCCTGGCCCGGCTGGCCGGTGCGCAGCACGATGCGGGTGAACTGGTTGTCCAGGTCTTCGCGCATCCAGCGCGCCACTTCCAGGCCGCTGTCTTCCTTTTCCATCACCACGTCCAGGAACACCAACGCGATATCGGTTTCGCGCGCCAGCACTTCCTTGGCCTCGGCGCCGCTGTAGGCATGCACGAAGCTCAGCGCGCGACCGTCAAGGCGGAAGCGGCTCAGCGTCAGTTTGGTGATGTCATGAATGTCCGGTTCGTCATCGACCAACAGAACTTTCCAAGGCGCTAGCTTGGGCCCAGCAGAAGACAAGAAGGACATATGAACAAATTCCGCAAATGAAGACCGCTACAGTGAATTTCCCGATTGTAGTCTTAGACAAGCCTATTAACAACAGGCAATAAATATTCCCTGTTGCTCCGCACAACAACCGTCCGGCTTTATTGTACGCCGCGAACCCTGCCGGCGGCGCTGCCTTCCTTTCGGTCAGCGCATGTATGGACGAAACAATACTTCGTTTTTGGCAATATTGCTATCAAAAAATCACAAAGCTCGGTAAAAACGCTATCGGCCGCGCTCCGATCATGAGCGTGATTCTTTTGACATCGAAAAGAATGCCGCGCGCCAGCTCATTAGAATGGCTGGGCGCGCGCTGACAACCATCCTCGACTTCACAAGAACCAGGAGACATGTATGAGATTGCGTCTAGCTTCATCTATGCTAATTTGCCTGCTGGCGGCGGGCACCGCCAGCGCCGTAACCACCTCGCCCGGCAAGCAGATCGAGTTTCTGAATCGCGGCGCCGTCGCGATCAAAACCGACACCGGCGTGTTCATCAGCTGGCGCCAGCTGGCCACCGACGAGAACGGCATGCTGTTCAACGTCTACCGCGACAACGTCAAACTCAACAGCGCGCCACTGAATGCGCTCAACTTTAGCGATGCCGGCGGCAACGAGGCCGCCAGCTACAGCGTGCGGCCGGTGGTCAACGGCGTCGAACAGGCGGCCGCCGGCGCCGGCAGCACCTGGGGCACGTTCTACAAGACCATCCCGGTGCAGGCGCCGCCGGCTGGCGTCACCCCCACCGGCGAAGCCTATACCTATGAGATCAACGACGGTTCCGCTGCCGATCTCGATGGCGATGGCACGTATGAACTGATCGTCAAATGGCAGCCCACCAATGCCAAGGACAATTCGCAATCGGGCTACACCGGTAACACCTATCTGGATGCCTACAAGCTGGACGGTAGGCGCATGTGGCGTATCGACCTCGGCCGCAATATCCGCGCCGGCGCCCACTACACCACCTTCCTGGCCTACGACTTCGACGGCGACGGCCAGGCCGAGGTGATGGCCAAGACCGCCGACGGCACCATCGACGGCCAGGGCGTGCTGATCGGCTCGGCCAGCGCCGACTACCGCAACAGCGCCGGCTACGTGCTGAGCGGTCCGGAATATCTGACCGTGTTCAACGGCCTGACCGGCGCCGCCATGAAGACCGTCAATTACCTGCCGGCGCGCGGCACCGTGTCGGCGTGGGGCGACAGCTATGGCAACCGCGTCGACCGCTTCCTCGGCGGCGTGGCCAACCTGGACGGCAACCGCCCCAGCGCCATCTTCTCGCGCGGCTACTACACGCGCGCCGTGGTGGCGGCCTGGGACTGGCGCGACGGCGCGCTGACCAGCCGCTGGGTGTTCGACACCGACGTCGCCGGCAGCGCCGCGCGCGGCCAGGGCGCGCACTGGTTCGCCACCGGCGATGTCGACGGCGACGGCAAGGACGACATCGTGTACGGTGCCGCCACCATCAGCAGCTATGGCCAGCTGCTGTACACCACCGGCCTGGGCCACGGCGACGCGCTGCACTTCGGCAAACTCGATCCCAACCGTGCCGGCCAGCAGATCTACATGGTGCATGAGACGCCCTCCGCCTATGGCGCTTACGGCTCCGAGATGCACGACGCCGCCACCGGCGCCATCATCTGGGGCGCCAGCGGTGCCAATGCCGACGTCGGCCGCGGCGTCTGCATCGACATCGATCCCGACCATCCGGGCGAGGAATGCTGGGCCAGCCGCGGTGGCCTGCGCAGCGCGACCGGCGAGCAGCTGTACACCGGCACGCCAAGCGGCACCAACTTCGCGGTCTGGTGGGATGGCGACCTGCTGCGCGAGATCCTGGACAACGTCTCGGTGCGCAAATGGGATCCGGCCACGCACGCCACCAATCCGGTGATGGATGCCGGTCCGCTGGGGGCGGCCTCCAACAACGGCACCAAGGCCACGCCGGTGCTGTCGGCCGACCTGTTCGGCGACTGGCGCGAGGAAATCGTGCTGCGCAACAGCAGCAACACCGCGCTGATGGTGTTCAGCACCACCACGCCGACCAGCACCCGCATCGCCACGCTGATGCACAACCCGCAGTACCGTACCCAGGTGGCGGGACAGAACGCCGGCTACAACCAGCCGCCGCATCCGAGCTTCTACCTGGGAGCGGGCGCCACCAGCTTCCCGCAGGATCCGGTGCACATCCCGTATGACGGCAGCGGCACGCTGCAGGCGGAGACAGCCATCGTCGATGGCGGCACAGCGGCGCGCACCGACCGTGGCGGCTATCGCGGCACCGGCTTCCTCAGCTTCCCGGCCAGCGGCGGTGGCGCCGAGTTCGCGCGCATCAATGGCGGCAGCGGCGGCGTCAAGACCGTCACCATCCGCTACGCCAACGGCAACCCGACCCCGCGCACCGGCGTGTTGCGCGTGAACGGCGTGGCGCAGCCGATCACCTTCCGCATCACCGGCGGCTGGACCAACTGGAGCACCGCCACCGCCTCGGTGACCCTGGCGAAAGGCGCGGTCAACACCCTGCGCCTGGAATCGACCGGTCAGGGCCTGGGCAATATCGATGAACTGACGGTTCAATGAAAGGATTGCACATGAAAAAACTTCTCACTTTGCTGGCGCTGGTTGCCGGCCTGGCGCCACAGCTGGTGCTGGCGGCGAGCAACGGCTGGTATCAGCTCGACGCCACCTGGCGTGACGGCCACTTCAGCGGTCATTTCCTGTACGACAGCAGCGCCGTCAACCACGTGCTGGAAGTGACCGGCACGCTGACCGACCTGGCCCAGATCACGGCCATCAACCAAGTGGTGAATCCGGAAGATCCGCAGCTGGAATCGTGGATTTTCTTCGGTAACACCAACCTGGCCGATCCGGGCGGCCACGACGCCGGCTTTTACCTGTACCTGCTGGAGCAGGGCGGCACGCTGAAGCTGGATACCACGGCCAGCAACAGCCTGTACGACTGGAGCCACGACTTCGCCTACTATCATCCGGGCCAGCTGGACGAGTCGCCTCTGCAGTCCTACACCATCACGGCGGTGCCGGAGCCCAGCATGGCACTGCTGCTGCTGACCGGGCTGGCGCTCAGTTGCGCGTCAGCGTGGGCCAGGCGGCTTCGGGAGCGTGCATGGCGTCGGCCAGGTAATTGACCATTGAGGCGATCCGGGCGGAAACGGTGGAGTGCTGGTAGTAGACGGCGTGAACGGGCTTGAGCTTGTTCAGCGTCAGCTGCGGCAGCACCTCCACCAGCCGGCCTTCGGCCACGTCGACCGCCGTCATGAAGTCCGACAGGCAGACGATGCCCATCGCCTGCAGGGCCAGATGACGCAGGGTTTCGCCGCTCGGCGAAGCCAGCGCCGGCGTGATCTGCAGCGGTTTGCCGTCGGCCTGCAACAGCGGCCACTGATTCAGGATTTCCGGCTCGCTGAAGCCCAGCAGTTCGTGATGGGCCAGGTCGGCCACCTCGTGCGGCACGCCGTTGCGGCTGAGATACGCCGGGCTGGCCAGCAGCCGGATACGGGTGTGGCCGAGCAGGCGGCTGTACAAGGTCGAATCCTTGAGCTCGCCGATGCGGATGGCCAGGTCGACGCGCCGTTCCAATAGATCGATATAGCCCTCATTGCTGCTCAGGCTGAGCTCCACCTGTGGATGCAGGGCGCGGTAGCCCGGCATCAGCGGCACCAGCACGTGCAGCATGAAGGGTGTCACCGCGTCCACCCGCAACGGGCCGGACAGCTGGCCGCGGCGCGCCATCGCCCGGTCTTCCGCCACCCGCACCGATTCCATGATATTCCTCGCATCCTTGACGAAAGCACAACCCTCGTCGGTCAGGTCGAGGCGGCGCGTGGTCCGGCGCAGCAATGTGGTTTGCAGCTTTTCTTCCAGCCGCGCCAGCAGGCGGCTGATGGACGATACCGGCTGCCCCAGCCGGTCGGCCGCCGCCGTCAGCGAACCGCTGTCCACCACCGCCAGAAACACCGTCAGTTCGTCGAGAGCCAGCTTCATTTTTCGATTATCCGCAAAAGTATTTTGAAGATTATGGGCTTTATCCGGGAAAGTCGCACCTGCATAATGTTCAGCAGAGTAATCCTTCCTACGGACAAACTATGCAAACCTCACCTTCCCGCAGCGCCGCGCTGCCACTGCTGGCGCTGGCGATTGGCGCCTTCGGCATCGGCACCACCGAATTTGGACCCATGGGCATGCTGTTGACCATCGCCCAGGGCGTTCATGTTTCCATCCCTACCGCCGGCCTGCTGGTGTCGGCTTACGCCATCGGCGTGACGCTCGGCGCGCCGATCATGACCTTGCTGCTGGCGCGCTGGCCGCGCCGCAAGGCGCTGATCGCGCTGATGGCGATCTTCGCCATCGGCAATGTGCTGTCGGCGCTGGCGCCCGGTTACGCCAGCCTGATGGCGGCGCGCGTGATCACCAGCCTGACCCATGGTGCTTTCTTCGGCATCGGTTCGGTGGTGGCGGCCAGCCTGGTGCCGCGCGAAAAACAAGCCAGCGCGGTGGCCGCCATGTTCCTCGGCCTGACCATCGCCAACATCGGCGGCGTGCCGGCCGCGACCTGGGTCAGCGAAAGCCTGGGCTGGCGCGAATCGTTCGGCGCCATCGGCACGCTGGGCGTGCTGGCCATGGCCGCGCTGTTCCTGTTCCTGCCGCAGGGCAGCAAGGGCAGCGCGCCCGATGTGCGGGGCGAACTGAAAGTGCTGCTGCGTCCGGTGGTGCTGCAAGGGCTGCTGACCACGGTGCTGGCCTCGGGCGCCACGTTCGCGCTGTACACCTACATCAATCCGGCGCTGCAATCGTTCACCCATGCCACGCCGGGCTTCATCACCGCCATGCTGGCGCTGGTCGGCGTCGGCTTCACCATCGGTAATTCGGTGGGCGGCAAGCTGGCCGACTGGTCGATCGACAAGACGCTGATCGGTTTCATGCTGCTGGAAGCGGCCGTGATGCTGGCCTTCCCGTGGCTGGCAAAGACGCCTGCTGGCGCCGCCGCCGGTCTGCTGGTGTGGGGCGTGGCCGCCTTCGCGCTGGTGCCGCCGGTACAGATGCGCGTGATGCGCGCCGCCACCGGGGCGCCCGGTCTGGCCTCGTCGGTGAACATCGGCGCCTTCAACCTGGGCAATGCCATCGGCGCAGCGCTGGGCGCGGCCGTGCTGAACGCCGGCCTCGGCTATGCTGCGGTGATGTATGCCGGCGCCGTCCTGACGGTGCTGGCACTGCTGCTGGTGCTGTGGGGCAGTACGCAAAAAAACCCGCAGGGCGCCGGCGAGGGCGCGCCCGCGGGCTTCATCCACTGACGCTTAGAACGTCAGCGCCGGGAAGCCGGTGATGTAGCCGACCGCCGCGCCGTAACGGTCGCGGTAGTTGGCGCGGATCAGCGGGTCCAGCGTCGCCTGGACCTTGCTGTGCAGCGATTCCCAGTCGCCAGGATGCTGGAAGTTGCTCATGATGTAGGCGAAGCCGTTGATGTCGTCCACCGCGTGCAGGCCGGTCGATTCGGCGCCCGACGGCGTCGACAGGAGACGCGTCAGCGCCTTGGTGTCGACGTTGTAGGCCCACAGGAAGTTGTTGACGTGGGTGCTGCTGTCCTCGCCGATGAACAGGGTGCGCAGCTTTTCCGAGAACTTGATGTTGTCCGGATTGGCCACCTTGTCCGGGTTGGCCTTGTTGCCCAGTGCGTCAGGCGTGGCCAGGTCTTCGCTGACCAGCGCCGGCACGGCAGCCATGTCGACCGGCACCCATTCGCTGTTGATGGCCGCGCCGCTGCTGTCGCTCTGGCCGCCTTTCATGTTCAGCGCATACACGGCGCCCGCTGCCGGACCCTTGATGGCAATGCCGCCGGAGCCATTGGTCATCGCCGAACCGATGGCCGCGATGGCCGAGTAGGCGATCTTGTCCTTGGCGTTGACGGTGGTGCCCTCCATCTTGGTGAAGCCCATGCTGCCGCCTTTCAGCGCGGCGTAGCGGTGGGTTTCCAGGAAGGCCGCGGCCTGTTCCATGCCCGGCTTGATCTTGACCCAGTTCGAGGTGCCGTTGAACGGGATCTTGGTGAACGAGGCATCCGCAGGATCGCTGGTCTTCACTTCCAGGATGTCGGACGCTTTCAGCTTGTCGGCCAGGGCCTTGATCTCGGCCGAGCTGGCGCTGCCCAGCTTGATCCACGACAGCGTGGCCGAACCGCCGTTATCGGTGCTCTTCTGCGTCCATTTGGCCACGTACAGCGAACCGCTCGACAGGTCCTGCGCCTTGTCGGCGACGAACATGAACAGGCCGCCGTTGGTGGCGTCATCGCCCATCAGCGTGGTGCGCTCATCCGGCATCACCTGCACCAGTTCGTGCGAGATGCGGCCCAGGCAGTAGTGCTTCTTGCACGAGCCGGTGCCGTCCGGGTTGACGGTGATTTCCGGCAGGTGGCCGTAGTGATACGGGTTGGCCTTGGCGGCGTCGCCGTACAGGTTGCTGCTGAAGTTGGCGAACTGGGTGTTGCTGGCGATGGTGGTCGCGTCCGGCTCGTACTCTTCGCTCGACAAATGGGTGTTCCATGGCGAACGGCTGGCGCCGCAGGTGATCCACAGGCCGTTGGCGCCGCTGGTGTCGACGTTATGGTATTTGACCAGCGACAGCGCGCCGGTACTTTTGTCCTGGTCCAGCGTCAGGATCGCGATCGGCGACGGCAGCATGCCGTACATGGAATCGCCCTTGACGTTGCGGGTGGTGTATTCGAACTGCACCACGGCGAACACGGTGTTGCCCTTGACGCCGCTGACGGTGGGCGCGGCCAGCTTCAGCAGCGAGGTGCCGTCCGGGCAGTCGGAGAAGAACTGGCGCGTGCCGGCGTCGGTCTTGTCCAGGATGGGCTTGTTGTTGATGTCGTAGTAGCCGCCCGCCAGAATGGTGCCGCCGCTGCCGTTCGGCACTTGCGCGCCGGTGATGAAGAAGGTCTGGTACGCCAGGTTGAACGGCACGGTCTTGCCGTCCGAGTACAGCGCGTTCATGGCCGAGCCCACCGTGGTGGTGGCCATTTTCGGCGCGTCGGCCAGCGACGGCGCGGCCATGCCCTGGAAGGTCACGGACATCAGCTGTGGCGCCGGCGCGGCGGTGTCGCCGCCGCCGCAGGCGGATAGCAGGGCGGCGGTGGCGCTGCCGCCGGCCAGCGGCAGCAGCGGCGCGCTGGACAGGAATTTCAGAAGACTACGGCGCGATGGATCGAGTTGCTCGGTCATGGTGGTTACCCTGTTGTGGTTTGTGGCGGCGGCAATCTTAAAGATTTGTTATGACAGGGTTGTGACAATGCGATACAAAACGATACCGGGCGATACCGGGCGATACATGGCGAAAACGCGCGGATGATTGGTAACAAACTTATTCAGCGCGGGCGCGGGCCGGGGAAAAGGTCTATATTGTTTCCATGAACCCATGAAGGAGTAGCATCATGCGCCTGTTGAAATTTTCCGTGCTGGCCGCGCTGCTGGTCGCCAGCAGCGCCTGGGCCGAAGTCATCGTCACCTACACCAAGCCCGACGATTACACCGACGTGTCGCGCAGCGTTATCGAGCGCGAGCGGACGCTGAAAGCGTTCAGCGACTACTTCGCCACCCTGGACAAGAAGCTGCCCGCCGGGCAGACGCTGAAGATCGAAGTGCTGGATATCGACCTGGCCGGCCGCGAATATCCGCGCCGCTTCAGCGGCGAGGATATCCGCATCATGAATGGCGGCGCCGACTGGCCGCACATGCATCTGAAGTACACGCTGGAGCAGGATGGCAAGGTGATCCGCAGCGGTGACCAGCAGCTGTCCAACATGAATTACCAGAACCGCACGATGGGCTATTTCGACAGCGATCCGCTGCGCTATGAAAAGCAGATGCTGGACGACTGGTTCAAGAAGTCCATCGTGCCCAAGGTGGCCGCGCGCTAATCGACGCGGTTGACCTTGGGGAATTTGGCCAGGAATTCCTCCGGCATGGCGGTGACCTGGCTGGTCTTGTAGCTGAAGAAGACGAAACCGTACTTGGCCATCGCCACCAGCTTGCTGTCGCGCGGGCGGGTGACGCGGAAGATGATGTCGCCGCCGTACTGGTTGAAATCCATTAGCCCCACCTCGAACAGCAACTGGTCGCGCGCATGCGCCTCGGCCTTGTAGGTGGTGGCCAGGTCGGTGACGATGATGCCGAGGCCGTCCGTGCCGGCCTCCTGCACGCCGTGCTCGTACAGAAAGCGCGCGCGTGCCTCCGACAGCATGGAAATCATCGAATCGTTGCCCAGGTGGTTGCCGGCGTTGATGTCGGTCACGCGCACCGTGAGCTGGGTGGAAAAATAATATTGGTCTTCGGGGAAGTCCAGTTTCAGGCGGGCCATGGTATTCCTCTGTCTTTTGCGGCAGGACCGCGTCGGTGTTCCTGTGTAGGATCAGTGTGTCCCTTTTGAAAGGATACGCCATGATCTACGGTCTGACTTACCTTGGAGTGATCCACACCCTGATCAGCCTGGTTGCGGTGGCCGCCGCGCTGGTCGCCTTCAGCCGCGACGGCAGCATCGACCCCGCGCGGCCGATGGGCAAACTCTATCTCTGGAGCACCGTGCTGACCTGCCTGACCGGCTTCGGCATTTACCAGCACGGCGGCTTCGGCAAGCCGCACATGCTGGGCATCATCACGCTGGTGGTGCTGGGCGTGGCCTGGCTGACCGGCCGCCGCCAGTGGGCCGGGGTCAGCACCGTCTGCTTCACACTGACGTTTTTATTCCACATGATACCGGCCGTCACCGAAACCAGCACACGTCTGCCGTACGGTTCGCCATGGCTGTCCAGCCCCGAGGCGCCCGAGCTGCAGGCCATCACCGGCGTGCTGTTCGTGTTGTTTGTGATCGGCGCCATTGTGCAGGTACGCAGATTGAAGCGACACCAAAAGTAGTGCAATTATTATATTTCTATGTCACCATGCAAGCGAGTGTTTCCAGGAGCGAGCATGCTAACCAGCGAGTTGCAGGAACCGGAGGCGGAGCAGCGCCGCCTCGCGGAGCTGTCCCGTTACGCCATCACGCTGGACGCGTCGGATCCCAAGCTGGATCTGATCACCGAACTGGCCATCAAGTCGGTGGGCGCCGACATCGGCGGCATCAGCATCGTGTATCAATCGCAGATCTGGCTGCCGTCGCGGGTGGGCATGGATGTGCGTCACGTGCCGCGCGCCGGCTCGTTCTGCACCTGGGTGGTGGGCAAGGCCTCCGAGGCCGATTTTTTTGAAGTGCGGGACGCCAGCCAGGACCGCCGCTTCCGCAACAACCCGCTGGTGACTTATCCGCCGCATTGCCGTCATTACGCCGCCGTGCCGCTGCATGGCGCGCGCGGCTACCTGCTGGGTACGCTGTGGGTGATGAGCAAACCGGTCCGCCGGCTCGAGCCCGAACAGGTGATGATGTTGCGCGGCATGGCCAGGCTGGTGGTCGACACGCTGGAACTGCGTTATTGCGACGAAGTGACCGGCATGTCCAACCGCAACGTGTTCGTGCACCATCTGCAGCTGGGGCTGGAACAGACCACCATGCCGCACGTGGTGGTGGGCTTCGTCGACCTGGCCGACTTCCGCCGTCTCAACGATGTGTTCGGCCGCGCGCAAGGCGACCTGGTGCTGCGCGAAATCGGCCAGCGCCTGGCCGGCTGGGCCGGGCCGGAGAACCTGGTCGGCCACCTCGGCGGCGACCAGTTCGCGTTCGCGCTGTTCGGCGAGCGCGACGAGCACGCGCTGCTGCTGGAACAGCTCAAGGACGTGATCAGCCGGCCGCTGGCGGTGGGGCGCGGCAGCACGCATGTGCTGCATGGCCGGATCGGCATCGACCACCACGATTCGCCGTATGGCGGCTCGGCCGTGGCGCTGCTGGACGCGGCCGACACGGCGGCGTCGTCGATCGGCGGACCGCTGCAGCGCAGCACCGTCAAGGAATACGGCGCCGAGCTGCTGGCGCGCTCGCACATGGTGTTCGAACTGCAGGCGGCGCTGGACCGCGAGCCGCAGCACGGCGCGCTGATCGCCCACTATCAACCGCAGGTCGATTACGCGCGCGGCACGCTGATCGGGTTGGAAGCGCTGGTGCGCTGGCAGCATCCGGTACGCGGCATGGTGTTCCCCAACAGTTTCATCCCGCTGGCGGAAAGCACCGACAAGATCTACCAGCTGGACATGCTGGTGCTGGAGCAGGTGTGCCGCGACATGCGCGCCTGGCTGGACGTCGGGCTGCCGGTGGTGCCGGTGTCGCTGAACTTTTCGCGCCGCTCGCTGCTGCATCCGCAGGTGATCGGCGATCTGCAGGCGCTGCTGGCGCGTTACGCCATCGACGGCAGCATGCTGGAGTTCGAGGTGACCGAGAGCCAGCTGCTGGAAACGGGCGAGGTGGTGGCGCCGCGCGTGGCGCAGTTCCGCGCGCTGGGCGCGCGCATCGCGGTCGACGATTTCGGCACCGGCTATTCCAACCTCGACGCCATCAGCAGCTTCCCGTTCGATCGCCTGAAGGTGGACCGGCAGTTCGTGCACGGCGTGGCCGACAGCGACAAGGTGGCAGGCCTGTTCCACCTGATCCAGGGCATCGCCGAGCTGTTCAAGGCCGAGCTGCTGTGCGAGGGACTGGAGGAGGAGGCCGATCTGGCCTGGCTGGCGCAGCGCGGCGCGGACCGCGTGCAGGGCTGGTATTTCAGTGCGGCGCGCACGCCGGAAGCCATCGTGCGCATCCTGACCGTCCTGCGCGAGCGCACGCCGGACGCGCCGGCGCTGACGGTGCAGCAACTGCGCCTGCTGCTGCAACGCGCTTAGCGGCTGCTTCAAAAAGCCCGCAGCCTGGTTGCGGCTCCTCGCCATGCAAGCGCACTGTCATCGTCGCCGCGCCTCGCCGCGCGCATTTTGAAACCGCCTTCTAGAGGTTTTCGCTCAGGAACACCAGCGTGTGGCCGTGCGCTTCGGCGGCGCCGCGCTGCTGGTAGGAGCTGCGGTGGTTGCAGTTGAAGCCGTGCTCGGCGCCTTCGTAGATGTGGATCTCGACCTGCTCATTGTCCTCGAAGCGTTCGGCGATGCTTTTCACCGCGTCCATCGGAATATGGCTGTCGGCCGAGCCGAAGTGCATCAGCAGCGGCACCTTGATTTCCGGCGCGCGGTCCAGCGCATTCTGGATGCCGCCGCCGTAATAGGCCACGGCGGCATCGACCAGGCCGTTGGCGGCCGTGTGGTAGGACAGGCGGCCGCCGAAGCAGTAGCCGAGCGACGCGATCTTCGCGCCGGCGGTGGCGTCCAGGCCGCGCAGCACCTTGAGCGTGGCGGCGATGTCTGTTTGCGCCTTGGCGAAGTCGGTGGCCTGCATCAGTTCGACCGCGCGCTTCCAGCCGGCGTCGTCGTAACCGAGTTCGATGCGGGCGCCATGACGCCAGAACAGGTCGGGCGCCAGCACCACGTAGCCGTCGGCGGCGTACTGGTCGGCGACGTTGCGGATGTGCTGGTTGACGCCGAAGATTTCCTGCAGCAGCACCAGGCCCGGCCCCTTGCCGCCGCGCGGCAGCGATAGGTAGGCGCCGAAAGTGCCGTCATCGGTGGTGACGTCCAGCCACTGGGAATTGGTTTCCATGGTCTTCCTTGTCGTGGTTCAGAAAGCGGCCATGCTACTCCGTTTTGCGGCGCCGTGCAGCGCGGCTCAGTTGCAGCTCAGTTATAGATTTCGCGCGTGTAGACCACCGGCCCGGAACGGTAGGTGCCGAAGGTGATGCGGCCCGGATCGGTGAATGGCAGATAGGGAATCACGGTGGTCAGGGTCAGCTTGGCAGACCCGGTGGCCAGGGGAGCAGCGACCACAATGATGCCCTTTCCGTTCTTGAAACTCAGCGGCGAATTGGTCTGCAGCTTCAGCTGGTTGCAGTTGAGTGTGCTGCCGCTGCAGTCGAACAGCACGCTGCCGGAAGTCAGCGACACGTTATAGCCGCTGTCCGGCGATACTGGCCCGTACAACGGGTTAAAGATCCATACCGGCGTGCTGGAGCCGGACGCCACATAGTAATATTGCGCCCGCACCTCGACCGGCAGTGCGGCGTTGGCCGAGCCGTACGCATTGGCAGTCTGTGTGCGTCCGCTGACCAGCGTGATGGAGGGCTCGATGCCGCCCAATTGCGAGGTGGCGCCATCGGCATCGGTGGCGCGCACAAAAACGGTGGTCTGAGCACCAGGCGAGATGGCCGCGCCCGACTGGCTGGCAAGCTCGCTGAGGAACTTCAGCCCCGGCAGGCTGATGCTGCTGAGCTGGCCTACACCGGCATTAAAGGTATAGGCATAACTGTCCTTGGTGCTGGAGGATACATCGGTCACGGTGGCCGCCGCCGCGCCATTGGCGCCAGCCGCCGCCGACAGCTTGATCGCCTGGGCGACCGCATCGCGGTAGTTTTGCGACACCCCGCCGGCGCTGTCCTTGTACGCGGTGACCTTGAGCGGAAAACCCTGGCCGGAATAGACAAAATAGTCGGTGGCGCCGGCGCTCGCGCAGGGATTGCTGTAGCTGCTCATCGCGGCGCAGCTCATCAGATTTTTGCTGGACAGGATGACGCTGTCGAAATGATGCGGCACGAAACGCAAATCCAGTTTGCCGACGGGATTAAAACCGGTCACGCTCTTGCCCATGTAGTAGCCGCTGCTGTTGGCCACCTTGACGTCCAGCGTAAGCGTGCCGGTCTCCGGAAATATCCATGATCCCGTGCTGTCGCTCCTGCTGGTGGCGACGCCGTTATAAATCGCGTTGAAAGCGCCCTTCGTCATGGCACTGATGCCGGCGCCGCCGGCGGGTTGACTGAGGCTCGGCGCAATGACAAAGTTCTCCTGGCTGCTTTCCCGGCCAAAGTTGGGCGTCACCTGCTTGTTGGCGTTCAGTGCGCTGACGGTCAACTGGAAGGCGTCGCTGGCACGCGCGAAAGCGCCGTTCTTGAGCACATACGGTAGCGCGACCAGCGATTTGGCATCGATTTTGAAGCTGTCGGGCGAGGTGGTGAAATTGGTGTTGCCGCTGGCGCCCAGATTGGCGCTGGTGTAACTGGCGCTGATGCTCATCTGGCCTACGTCGGCATACGACAGGCTGGGCGTGGCTTTGCCGGTGTTGTCGAACGTAATGTTAATGGCTTTGCTGGCGCCGCAAGTGATCTGATTGGCGCTACCGCTGCCGCCGACCGACACCGGCAAGCCGCCAGCCTGCGCCGCGCTGGATGGATTCATGTAGCCGCAACTGAAGGTGACCGGCACCGTGCCTTGCACCAGCGGCACGCAGGTACCGGGATTTTGCGCAGAGGCCTTCAACGCCTGGATGGTCAGCGTGGCGCCGCTCATGGACACGTGATCCGGCGCGCTCAGTTGCAGGCCGGCGTCGCTGAACACCATGTTGCAGCTGGTGTTGTTGGCGCCCGAGTTGACGCAGGTGTTGGCGTTGCTGATGGCGCTGCTGGTGGCCGACAGCGTCGCCGTGCCGGCGGTCGGCTGGCTGACCGTGCCGCTGCCGCTGCCGTTGAAGCTGACGCTGCCGCCATTCGGCGACAGGGTGACGGTGGTGCCGCCGTTGTAGGTCGAGCTGCAAGTGGCGTCGGCGCAGGCTTTCAGCTGCACGGTCTGGGCCTGGCAGGTCAGCCCCTGACCGCTGTGGGTGATCTGGATATGGTGGGCGCCGGACGCGGCCGGCGCGCCGCAGGTCGGATGGTAGTTGGCATCGGCCTTGGTGACGCAGCTGCACAGTGCCGCGCCCGGTCCGGTGCAGGTGATGGTCTTGGTGACGCTGGCGCCCCAGTCGAGGTAGATCGCGTTGACCGCGGCGTTGCCGTTGATGACGTCGCCGCTGGCCTTGGTGGTGACGTTGCGCGCCACCAGGTCGCCGTTGATGGTATCGCTGGAGCCGATGCTGACATCGCCCGTCATGGTCACCTTGCCGTTGATGACCACGCCGCCGTCGTTCATGGTCAGGGCGCCGCCGCTGACGTTGCCGTTGATCGAGTTGTTGCTCTCGATGGTGACCGAAGAGCTGGCCTTGATGTTGCCGTTGACCGAGCTGTTGCTGGCCTTGACCAGTACCGTGGGCGCGGTCAGGTCGCCGACGATGCTGACGTTGGAGGCCAGCGTGATGGTTTTGCTGGCGGTCAGATCGCCGACGATCTTGGTGGTCGAGCCGCTGCCGATATTGATGTTGGTGGCGCTGATGTCGGCGATGAACGATTGCGCCTGGTTGCCGGCGCTGAAGGTGCCGCCGGCCGTGAAGGTGCCGCCGCTGACTTTCAAATTGTTCGGGTTCATGTCGGCGATGTTGATGTCGCCGTTACCCTTGGTCAGCAGCTGGGCGCTGCCGCTCATCTGCAGGCTCTGGTTATAAGTGAAGCTGACCGAGGAGTTGACCTGCACCGTGTAGCCGCTGGCGATGATGATGACGTCGGTATCGCTGCTGTTCGGCAGGCCGCTGTTGCAGGTATAGACGGTGCCGCTGAGCGGGCACACCGGCACCACGCCGCTGCCGTTGAAATTGAACGTGGTCGCCCGGGCCGCGGCGGCGCACAACATGAACAGAAAGACAAGCCACACGGAACGTAGTTTCATAAATCACCTGAATATGTGCCTGAATTATAGGCGGATTCAGCTACTAGTTTCCGTGTGGCACCCTCATGAACGCTTAAATTAACGCTTGAGCCGGCCGAAAGCGTCGCCTGCTTTCCACGTTTGCATCTTCGGCTGGTTGGCGACGTAGTAGCCGAGGTTGAGCGTGAACTGCGCCTGCTGCACCATGCCGGACAGATCCCAGTCGGCGTGGTATTCGTCGGACGGCTGGTGATAGTCGTTCTTGAACGCCACCAGACGCGCGCGCGACTTCTCCTGGTCGTTGACGAAATCGAAATAACCGTCGCCCGAGAACACCGCCGAGCCGACGTTGAAGGCCGGGACGCCGCTGCGCGCGAAGTTGAAGTGGTCGGCGCGGAAGTAGGCGCCCGACAGGTCGGGAATGGCCGGCGCCAGTTTCAGGCCCATCTGCTTCGCCACCACGCCGGCCGCCTCGTACAGGCTGCTGCGCTCGGCGCCGGCGACGCCGATGTCGCGCGTCTTGCCGACGAAGTTCATGCTGTCCAGATTGAGGTCGGCGCTGGTCTTGTTCAGCGGCCAGGCCGGATGCTGCACGTAGGCGGCGCTGCCCAGCAGGCCGGTTTCCTCGCCCATCGGCCACAGGAAGACCTGGGTGCGCCTGGCCGGATGCTTGACGGCTTCCTGCGCCATGGCCAGCAGCGCGGCCGCGCCGGAGGCGTTGTCGATGGCGCCGTTCCAGATGTGGTCGCCCTTGGCGCTGTCGTCGATGCCCAGGTGATCCCAGTGAGCCGAGTAGACCACCGCTTCTTCCTTCAGCTTGGGATCGCTGCCGGGGACGATGCCGACCACGTTGTAGTCCTCGATCTGGCGGATCGCGCTCTTGATCTCGGCGTGCACCTTGAGCTTCAGGTCGACCGGGCGGAAATCGCGGCGCTCGGCGTCGGCGCGCAGTTTGTCGAGGTCGAAGCCGCCGGCGGCGAACAGCTTTTGCGCGGTGTCTTCCTGCAGCCAGCCTTCGATCGGGTTGCCGCTGCCGGCCAGGTGGAAGCGCTCGTGCGCGAAGCTGGTGGCCGGCACGCTCCAGCCGTAGGAGGCCGACGGCGTGGTGTGGATCAGCAGCGCGCCGGCCGCGCCCTGGCGCACCGCTTCCTCGAACTTGTACAGCCAGCGGCCGTAGTAGGTGTAGGCCTTGCCGGCGAAACGGTTGGGCTCCTCGGCGGTCGGTTGCGGGTCGTTGACCATCATGACCAGGATCTTGCCCTTCATGTCCACGCCCTTGTAGTCGTCCCATTTCTCCTCCGGAGCGATGGCGCCGTAGCCGACGAACACCAGCGGCGCGTCGATGCTGATGTTGTCCTTGCCGCCCATGGTGCCGAACACGATCTCGCTGGCGTTGGCGGGCGTGATGCTGTTGCCGCCGGCGGCGTCGAAGCGCACGAAGCTGCCGGGCAGCAGCTTGGTGCCCTCGATCTTCACCGCCTGCCGATAGCCGCCGTCGGCCAGCGGCTTGAGGCCCAGCACGGCCGCCTGCGTCTCCAGATAGCGCACCGCCAGGGCGCCGCCGCGCTGGCCGGTGCCGCGGCCTTCCAGCATGTCGTCGGCCAGGAAGGACAGGTGAGCGCGCAGCGGCGCCTCGGCGACGACGGGTTGCTGGGCATGGGCTTGCAGGGCAAGGCCGGCGGCGAGGGCGATCAGGGTCAGACGCATGCTTACTCCGTAGATGATGAAGGCAGAAACCGGTCATCTTACTTGAATTCAGCGTGCGCGGGCCACCATTGGTGCCTGCCGGGAATCATGGTGGGCCGTGGCGCGGCACTGCCGTCGGGCGGCGCGCGGAACTAGAATCGTCCGCACTCCCTGTGATCGGAAAAGGAACTGTTCATGCGTATTCTTGCTCATACCCTGGCCATGGCGCTGGCGGCGGGGCCGTTGTTGGCGGCCTCGGCGGCCGAGGTGCAATCCATCTCGCGCCTTGCGGCAGGTCCGGACGATATTCTGTTTGTGGCTGACTGGAAAGCGGCGCGCGTGCATGCGATCACGCTGCCGCCGGCGACCCCGCCGGCGGCCGGCGCCGTGTTCAATATCCTGGACCTGGAGCCGCGCCTGGCGCGGCAGGTCGGCGGTGCGCGCGTGAGCGTGGAGGACATGGTGGCGCGCCCGGGCAGCGGCGAGGTGCTGGTCGCCTTCAGCTATGGGCCCAAAAAACTGCCGGCGCTGGTGGCGATCACCGCCGACGGCAGCCGATCCGCGCCATGAGCTTTGCCAGCTGGGGCGGCAAGGAGTATCTGGTGGCGGCCTACACCTGCACGCCGCTGGTCACCATCCCGCTCGATGCATTGATGGTGCGGGGCGGGAACCAATCCATCCTGCCATCTGGGAGTATGCTTCTGGTTTTATTCTCCGAAAGGGTGCGGCCATGAACCCCATCAACGTGCTGTTGCAGACCACCATAGAAACCACCGACAACGACTGGCACATCGGCCGCTTTTCCCTGCTGCGCGATCTGCTGGCCAGTCTGAAAGACGCAGAAGGGCGGCCGTTGTTCGCCGTCACCGCGCGCGATCGCGGCCCGGTCGGACGGCCCGATCCAGTGCTGTCGACGCTGGCGGACAGCGATTACGATCAGGTCTGGCTGTTTGCCGTCGATACCGGCGACGGCCTGCATGCGCAGGACCGCGCCGGTCTGGAAGCCTTCCATCGCCGTGGCGGCGGCCTGATGCTGACGCGCGACCACATGGACCTGGGCTGCTCGATCTGCTCGCTGGACGTGCTGGGCGGACTGCACCTGTTCCACAGCCATAACCGCGAGGCCGGCAGCGCGCCGCCGGCGCCGGACGACCGCGGCACACCGGCCATCCTGTGGCCGAACTTCCATTCCGGCGCCAATGGCGACGCCCAGCGCATCACCATCGAAGGCGAGCGGCACCCGGTGCTGGAAGGCGTCGACTACCTGCCCGCGCATCCCCACGAGGGCGCGGTGACGGCGCCGGCACATTCGTCCTCGGCGCGCGTGATCGCCACCGGCATCAGCAAGGCCACCGGCCAGCGCTTCAACCTGGCGGTGGCGGTGGCACCGTCGGACGGACATGGTCCGGCGATCGCGCAATCGACCTTCCACCATTTTGCCGACTACAACTGGGATCCGGCCATGGGCTGTCCCGACTTCGTCAGCGAGGCGCCCGGCGACGGTCTGGCCGCCAACCCGGAAGCGGCGAGGTCGGTGCGGCGCTACGCCGGCAACGTCGCGCGGTGGCTGGGCGGCCGGTGAGTCCATGGTGCTTGCTTGTAAGCAAACGTAAGTATCGGTAAGACTTGTAAAGGTGGTCAACGGGGCGGTAGCGGCCGGCGTTTTTTGCTCATGCGACACGGGAATCGTCCCGATGCCGAAACCTCGAAAAGGAAACACATCATGACCAAAGTAATCGCTTCTCTGATCGCCGGCCTGTTCGCAACCGCAGCATTCGCCCAGGCGCCTGCGACTCCCGCAGCCGCTCCGGAAACCAAGCCCGCGGTGGAAAAGACCGAAGCGAAACCTGTCGCCAAAAAGAAGGCCCACAAGGTCAAGAAAGAAGAATCCAAGACCGTTGAAGCAGCACCCGCCGCCGCAGCGCCAGCAGCAAGCAAGTAATACCATATAAACCGTATAAACAGTTCAAGGAGTCCAAATCATGAAAAAGATTATCGCCACCCTGATCGCCGGCCTGTTTGCTTCCGCTGCCTTTGCCCAGACCCCGGCACCCGCCGCCTCGGCTTCGGCCGCCGCGTCGGCCTCGACGCCGCCGGCCGCCAGCGCACCGGTCGTGAAGAAAGCGCACCACGGCAAGAAGAAGGAAAAAGCCGCCGCCGAGGCAGCATCGTCGGCAGCACCTGCCGCCGCCGCTCCCGCCGCCAGCAAGTAATCCGCATCCGCGCGTGACGTACCGCCCCGGACCCTCCGGGCCTGGGCGGTGCAAGAGGAAGGACGGCTTCCAACCCCGTCCCCCTGCACATCGGGGTCAGAGCCGACATTCGGACATTGAGTCGCGCGCGACTCAATGTCCGAATGTCGGCTCTGACCCCGATCCTAGCGGCGCAGTTCTTCCAGCAGCACTTTATGGAAGGCGGCCGGGTCTTCCATCTGCGGAGCGTGGCCCATGCCTTTCATCTCCACCAGATGGCCGTGCGCCAGCTTCTTCACCGCTTCCTTGCCCAGCACGTCGTAGCGGCCGATGCGCGCCTTGACTTCGGCCGGGGCGGCATCCTTGCCGATGGCGGTGGTGTCGGCGTCGCCGATGATCAGCGATACCGGCGCCTGGATCAGCGGGAATTCATAGATCACCGGTTGTGTCAGGATCATGTCGTAAATCAGCGCCGAGTTCCAGGCGACGATCTTGTGTCCCGGTCCCGCGTTCAGACCGGCCAGCATGTCCACCCATTTTTCATACTCGGGCTTCCAGCGGTTGACGTAGTAGGTGCTCTTTTCGTAATTGCGCACGCTGTCGGCCGAGAGTTTCAGTTCGCGCTCGTACCACTGGTCGACGCTGATCGGCGGCACGCCCAGCGCTTTCCAGTCTTCCAGCCCGATCGGGTTGACCAGCACCACGCGCGACACCGCCTGCGGGTACATCAGCGCATAGCGCGCCGCCAGCATGCCGCCGGTCGAATGGCCGACCACGATGGCACGGTCGATGCCCAGCTGCTTGAGCAGGCCGTTGGTGTTGGCGGCCAGCTGCTGGAAGGTGTACTGGTAGTGCTCCGGCTTGGTGGAGGCGCAAAAGCCGATCTGGTCCGGCGCCACCACCCGGTAGCCGGCCTGGCTCAGCGCCGCGATGGTCTGTTCCCAGGTGGCGCCGCAGAAGTTTTTACCGTGCAGCAGGACGGCGGTCTGGCCGTTGGCCGCGCCGCTCGGCTTGACGTCCATGTACGCCATCTGCAGCGCCACGCCTTGCGAGCTGAAAGCATAGTGCTGCTGGGGATAGGGATAGGTGAAACCCTGCAGTTCGGGACCATAGGTAGCGGCCAGCGCCGGCACGGCGGACAGGGACATGGCCAGGGAGAGTAGCAGTTTGCGCATGGAGTCGGCTCCGCGGATGAGACAAAGCGCTACTATAGGCGCTTCGCCGGATTCGTGCATTTTGCCGGTCATTTCGAGTAAAAAAACGCCAGTTCGGCCCAGACAATGTAAACTACGCGTCAATTTCTTTCGCAATTAGGCGATTCGAACAATTTTTGTGAGTGACGCCATGTCTGCATCCCCAGTATCCCCAATTGCCCTTTTTTCTGATCTCCATCTCGGCGCGCCGCTGCTGCAGGCGCTGAATGACGTCGGCTACGAGTCGCCGTCGCCGATCCAGGCCGCGACCATCCCCTTGCTGCTGGACGGCCAGGACGTGCTGGGCCAGGCCCAGACCGGCACCGGCAAGACCGCCGCCTTCGCGCTGCCCATCCTGGCGCGCATCGACATCAAACAGACCGCGCCGCAGGCGCTGGTGCTGGCGCCCACGCGCGAGCTGGCGATCCAGGTGGCGGAGGCGTTCCAGACCTATGCCGCCCACATCCCCGGCTTCCATGTGCTGCCGATCTACGGCGGCCAGAGTTACGGCCCGCAGCTGTCGGCGCTGCGCCGCGGCGTGCACGTGGTGGTCGGCACTCCGGGCCGCGTGATCGATCACCTGGACAAGGGCTCGCTCGACCTGTCGAAGCTGAAAACCCTGGTGCTGGACGAAGCCGACGAGATGCTGCGCATGGGCTTCATCGACGACGTCGAGCGCATCCTGCAGGAGACGCCGGAGTCGCGCCAGACCGCGCTGTTCTCGGCCACCATGCCGCCGGCCATCCGCCGCATCGCCAATACCTATCTGCGCCAGCCGAAGGAAATCACGGTGGCGGCCAAGACCGGCACCAACGAGAACATCCGCCAGCGCTACTGGCTGGTGTCCGGCATGCACAAGCTGGACGCGCTGACCCGCATCCTGGAAGCCGAGAACTTCGACGGCATGATCATCTTCTCGCGCACCAAGCTGGGCACCGAGGAGCTGGCGCAGAAGCTGCAGGCGCGCGGCTTCTCGGCGGCCGCCATCAACGGCGACATCCAGCAGGCGCAGCGCGAGCGCACGGTGCAGATGCTCAAGGACGGCAAGATCGACATCCTGGTGGCGACCGACGTCGCCGCGCGCGGCCTGGACGTGGAGCGCATCTCGCACGTGGTCAACTACGACGTGCCGCACGATCCGGAAAGCTATACCCACCGCATCGGCCGCACCGGCCGCGCCGGCCGCAGCGGCGAGGCGATCCTGTTCATCACCCCGCGCGAAAAAGGCTTGCTGAAGATGATCGAGCGCGCCACGCGCCAGCCGATCGGCCAGCTGGAGCTGCCGACCATCCAGGCGGTGAACGATGTGCGCATCGCCAAATTCAAGCAGCAGATCACCGACACGCTGGCCGAGGGCGGGCTGGAACAGTTCCAGTCGCTGATCGAGGATTTCGAGCAGGAGCACAATGTGCCGGCGGTGGAGATCGCCGCCGCGCTGGCCAAGCTGGCGCGCGGTGAGGTGCCGCTGCTGCTCGATAAAAAGCAGCAGACGCAGTGGGAGGAGCGCCCGGCGCGCCAGAGCTTCGACCGTCCGGAGCGTGCGGAACGCGGCGAGCGTCCCGAGCGCGCCGAACGTTTCGGCAAGAAGGAGCGCATCGCGCGCGAGTCGGAGCCGGGCATGCGCACCTACCGCATCGAGGTCGGCTACCAGCACGGCGTCAAGCCGGGCAACATCGTCGGCGCCATCGCCAACGAGGGTGGCATCGATTCGAAGAACATTGGCCGCATCGAGATCTTCGACGATTACACGGTGCTGGACATGCCGGACACGCTGAGCCGCGAGGCGCTGGAAATGATGGCCGGCATCCGCGTCGCCGGCCAGCCGCTGCGCATCAGCGTCGACGGCGAGGGCGCGCCTGCGCCGGCCGCAGCTGCGCCGGCCCGGGC
>NZ_SPVG01000037.1 GCF_004614165.1 Duganella callida
CAGCAAGCTGCGCGTGCCGAACCGTCTGGCCGGCATGGGCCTGCGGCTGGCGATGTCAGGGTGCCGGCCGGCGGTGGCGCGCAGCATGGCGTCGCCGTGGTCCTGGCCGTGCTGGTCGTTGATGGCCTGGAAGTTATCGAGGTTGATGAGCACCAGCGCGATGTGACTGTGCCCGCGCATCGAGCGCTGCAGTGCCGCCTGCAAACCTTCGCGGAATGCCATGCGGTCGGCCAGGCCGGTCAGTGGATCGAGCGTGCTCATAGTGTGTCCTTTCTAGCGTGAGCCACAGTATAAACTTTCCAATGAGAACGTAGTGTCCTGTAGCCCTATTCCGCATCGCTGACGCAGCGGAAGCCGACGGTGGCGGCGCGGTCGCGGCCCGGCGCCATCAGCAGCAGCTTGCCGTGCTGGTCGTTGCGGTAAGCCTGCGGAAAGTACCAGATCGAGCCCTGCGGACGGTACGCGCTGCCGCCGCGCAGAATGGCGAAGCGGGTGTGCTCGTCGCTGTACTCGTCGGTCCATTGCCAGACGTTGCCGACCATGTCCTGCACGCCGAACGGACTGGCGCCCTGCGGATGGGCGCCGACGTCGTCCGGCGCCGCCACTTCGCGGCCGGTGGCCGGCTTCGGCACGACGTCATCGCGCCAGCCGTCGCCCCACGGGTAGACGCGGCCGTCGCCACCGCTGGCCGCGTACTGCCATTCCCATTCATGCGGCAGGCGTTTGCCGGCCCAGGCGGCATACGCGCGCGCATCCTCCAGGCTGACCCAGGTCACCGGCTTGTCGGCCCAGCCGGCAGGGTAGCTGCCGTTGCGCCAGTGCTTGAGGAAGTTGGCGTCATCGGCCGGATGATAGTGGGTGGCGTCGATGAATGCCTTGAACCGGGCATTGCTCACCGGATGGCGGTCGATGAAGAAGCGCGCGATGCGCATGCCGTGCTGGTGGAAGCGGCGCGCGTCCGCTTCCCACGGATACTGCACGTCGACGCCGACGCCGTTGCCGCCTTCGATGGCCAGGCCGCGCACGCTGAAATCGAACTGGCCGGCCGGGATCTCGACCATGCCCTCGGGCGCCGTGCGTACCGGCCGGGTCGCGGCGATGGGCGTCAGGGTCTGCGCCAGCGGCTGCCATTGCGCCGGGTAGTCGCGCAGCGGCCTCGCGGTCAGGGCGCGCATCTGGTCCAGCCCGTCCTGCGGCGCGGTGCTGCTCATCAGGACCGCGCCGTAACCGTGCGCCTCGACGGCAAAGGACAACAGCACCTGGTCGCCATCACGCACCGGCTGCAGCTCGACGCCGTGGTAGGCGTCGAAATAACGCGCGCCCGGTTGATAAGGAGCGCTCAGCTGCACGCCGTCGCTGTCGTACTCGTTGCGGTTGACGATGGTCCACAGGGTGCCGTCCGCCAGCGGCCAGCGGCTGCTGAAGATGCCGTACTGGCGCATCGGATAATGCGGCTCCCACTCTGGGCTGACCAGGAAGCGCGCATACAGGCGCTCCAGCGTGGCAACGCGCCGGGTCGCCTCGCCGTCGCGCGCGGTGACGCCGTTCCAGATGCCCCAGATGTTTTCCCAGCTTTCCCAGCCCACGCCGTTGAAGAAGGCGAATTGCAGATCGTCGGTCTTGCCGCGGTTCCAGCGGTCGGAGATGTTCACCATGTGGCGCGGTTCCAGCCACTTGTAGCGGTCCACGTGCGGCGCGAACGGGAAGGTGTACTGGCCCCAGGTCATCAGGTTCCAGGCCAGCGCTTCGTCGGACGGCAGGCCCTCGGGCTGGAACACCAGCGGATGATTGATCCTGTCGGCGGCCTGGGTAAAGGCCAGCGGCACGCCGTCCTGGGTGTCGCCGTTGATGCCGTCGGCGCCGATTTCCGCCATCAGCGCCGCCAGTTCGTCCGGCCAGGAGCGGCCGATGGCGCGCGTGCCCTGGTCCCACAGCATCATCGGGAACATCACGCGCACGCCGCGCCGGTGGAAGTCGGCCACCATCCCCTTCACCGCCGGGATACCGCCCGGCAGCGAGCGCACCATGTCGATGGTGTTGCGCTCATCCAGGCCGATGTTGGGATAGGTCGGCCATACCAGCACGGCGTCGATGCCGCCGAAGCGCCGCTCCAGATCGTCCAGATAGCGGTCCACCGTGTACTTGCGGGTGACGGGGTCGTAAACATAGCGGTCTTCGACCATCATCTGCGCCTGCATGAAACTGGATTGGGTCCACGCCGAGGATGGCCGCGCATAGCGGCTGCCGTCGTAACCGATGCGGATGCGGCGCTCGTCGCGCCAGTGGCGCAAGTCCCGCAGCCAGTCGGCATGGTCGGCGGCGCTGCACGGATTCCACGGCCCCTCCCACGGCTGGTTCATGGTCGTGCAGGCCGGCGCCGGAATCGCCAGTTGGGTGTAGGAGGCGTGCGGCACGTAGCGGGTATCCTGCGCCTGGGACGGCAGCGCCGCGGCCAGCAACAGCGGCAGCAGACGTTTGTATGTGAACAGTTTCATGCGGGCGTTTTCTGTGAGCGAAAGGCCATTCTCGCCCACATGCGCGCGGCAACGCAAGGCTGCGCACCGCCCGTGGCGGACTGTCAGGCGCGCTGCGTCACCAGCGCGGCGCTGACAGGCGCGCTTTGCAACAGCATTTTCACCGTGTTTTCGGCGTTGGTCAGGATGGTGTCGGCGATTTTCCGGTCCGGCGCCAGGCCGGCAATCGACACGGCGCCGACGATCACGGACACGATGGACTCGGCCAGCCCCACGTAATCGGTGTAATCGAGCCGCATCAGACAGGCGGCAAACAGCTTGACGAAGCGCGAGTAACCGTCCAGCACCACGCCCTTGACCTGCTCGTCGGAGTGCCGCAATTCGCTGCCCAGGTTGACCAGCGGGCATAGCGCGCCCTGCTCGCTCGCGTCCAGCTGATGCAGGTACAGATGCACGATCAATTCGATCGCCTCGCGCGGCGACTTGCCGGTGGCGGCGGCATCGAAGCCGGCGAAGATCGCTTCGAAGGCGGCGGCGCTGGCCTCCGCCACCAGGTGCTCCTTCGATTCGAAGTGACGGTAAAAGCCGCCCTGCGTCATGCCGGCGGCCACCATCACATCGGCAATCGCGGTGGCGCCGATGCCGTGACGCAGAAATTCGCCGGAAGCCGCCGCCAGAATACGCTTGCGGGTTTCCGCCGCCTCGGCCTTGGACTTGCGCATATGATAATTTCCCAATCCTGTTTGATATAAATTGGATTATGATAGCCATCCAAATTTATTCAAGTCTTTTTTTGAAGCCCGGCACTTCATACACGCGCCATGGGGCCTGGCAAGGACGAACGCACCGGGGCGCCGTGGTCTATGCGCCGTCTGCGCCGTTTGACAGTTAAGCGATGCCGCTGTCCACCAACAGCCTCACGGTGTCCTCGGCGTTGGCCAGGATGGCCTCGCGCGCGGCCTGGTCGGAGCCCAGCTGCGACAAGGCCACCGCGCCGACGATGGTGGTAACGATCGCCTCCGCCACGCGCCGGCAATCGCGCACCGCCAGCTGCGCCAGATAGGAACCGAAGCGCCGCACCATGCGCGCATAACCTGCGTCGGCCACGGCCCTGATCTGCGGGTCGGCGTGACGCAGCTCGCTGGCCAGATTGGCCAATGGGCACAAACCATGGCCATCGCATACTTCCAGCTGGTGCAGATAGATGCGGACGATGATCTCCAGCGCCTCGCGCGGCGGCTTGCCGGCGACGGCGGCGTCGGACGCCGCCACGAACTCGCGGAAGGCCGCCTCGCTGGCCTCGGCGATCAACTGCTCCTTGGATTCGAAGTGACGGTAAAAGCCGCCCAGGGTCATCCCGGCGGCTTCCATGACATCCCCCACCCCGGCGCCGCTCAAACCGCGCCGGGGGAACACGCTGGATGCTACCGCAACAATACGTTTGCGGGTTTCGGCAGTTTCAGCTTTCGACTTCCTCATTTTGGGCCTGCATTGCTCACGCTAATTAGATTCCAATCATACGCCAAAAATAAATGCTCCGCGTGACGCGGTTCGATACAAAGCCGCAAAACCACTGTTTTCCCAGCACCGCCAAAAACATCTTGCAATTTATAGAGTACGTTGATACTCTATTTTACATGTCATTTAACATCTAAATTGAGGCCCATCATGAAACCGATACGCTTACCACTGCCGCCCCACAGTATCCTGGGCGCCGCCATGCTGCTGAGCCTGGCGGCTTGCAGCCGTCCCACCACCCCACCCGAAGGCCCCGCCAAGGTGGCCTGGTTCACCGCCGCGCCGGCCGATGCCGGCCAAGCGAGCTTCACCGGCGTGGTGCACGCGCGCACCGAGAGCAACCTGGGTTTCCGCGTCGCCGGCAAGGTAGTGGAACGCCTGGTCGATCCGGGCCAGAGCGTGCGCAAAGGCCAGCCGCTGATGCGCATCGATCCGGTCGACTATGAGCTGGCCGCCGCCGCCGCCCGCGCCGCCGTGGAAGCGGCACAGGCGCGCCAGGCGCAGGCCGTGGCCGAGGAAGCCCGCCTGCGCAAGCTGCTGGCCACCGGCGCGGTCTCCACCCAGGCTTACGAACAGGCCAAGGCGGCCGCCGACAGCGCCATCGCCCAGGCCAATGCCGAAGCGGCGCGCGCACGCCAGACCGAACACCAGCGCGATTACGCCGTGCTGCTGGCCGATATGGACGGCGTGGTGATGGAAGTCCCGGCCGACGCCGGCCAGGTGGTGGCCGCCGGCCAGACCGTGGTCAGGCTGGCGCGCGACGGCGCGCGCGAGGCGCTGGTCTACCTGCCGGAGAACGCCCTGACACTGGCGAAACAGCCGGCCAGCGCCGCGCTGTACAGCGAAGCCGGCCAGTCGTTCCCGGCCACGCTGCGCGAACTGGCCTCGGTGGCCGATCCGCAGACCCGCACCTATCTGGCGCGTTATACCCTGAGCGGCGCCGCAGCCCAGGCGCCGCTGGGCGCCACCGTCACCGTACGGATGGACGGCACGCCGCAATCGCAGATCAGCGTCCCGGTCAGCGCCCTGGTCGACCAGGGCAAGGGCACCGGCGTGTGGATCATCGACGGCAAGAATTCCACCGTCAGCCTGCGCGCTGTCAAGGTCGAGAAGCTGGGCGAGGAACAGGCGGTGCTGTCGCAAGGCCTGGCGCCGGGTGAACGCGCGGTCGCTTACGGCGGCCACCTGCTCAAGGCCGGCCAGAAAGTCAGCCTGCTGGCCGCCGTGAGAACCGGGAGCGGCTCATGAGCGCCTTCAACCTCTCCGCCTTGGGCGTACGCGAGCGCGCCATCACCCTGTTCCTGATCATCGCCGTGGTGGCGGCAGGCGCCTTCGCCTTCCTGCGACTGGGCCGCGCCGAAGACCCGACTTACGTGGTCAAGGTCATGACCATCACCGCCTCCTGGCCCGGCGCCACGGCGGAGGAAATGCAGCGCCAGGTGGCCGACCGCCTGGAAAAGCGCCTGCAGGAACTGGAAACCTACGACCGCGTGGAGTCGACTTCGCGCCCCGGCATCGTCATCATGAAGCTGTACCTGCGTGACGATACCGGGGCCAAGGCCGTCGAGGACAGCTTCTACCAGGTGCGCAAGAAGCTCGGCGATGAGGCCATCAACCTGCCGCGCGGCGTGATCGGCCCGATCATCAACGACGAATATTCGGACGTGTACTTTGCCCTGTTCTCGCTGACCGGCAGGCAGCTGCCGCATCGCCAGCTGGTGCTGCAGGCGGAAGACATCCGCCAGCGCCTGCTGCACGTGCCGGGCGTCCAGAAGGTCAACATCCTGGGCGAGCAGCAGCAAAAGATTTTCGTCGAAATCTCGCATCAGCGGCTGGCCACGCTCGGCATCAAGGCACAGGCGGTGATCGACGCGCTGGGCAAGCAGAACGACATCACCTCGGCCGGCTTCGTCGAAACCAGGGGACCGCGCGTGCAGCTGCGCCTCGATGGTGCCGTCAACAGCGTGGAAGCGATCAAACAGATCCCGCTCGCCGCCGGCGAGCGCACGCTCAAGCTGGGCGACGTGGCCGAAGTCAGGCGTGGTTATGAGGATCCGGCCAGCTTCGTCATCCGCAACCAGGGCGAGGCATCGCTGGACCTGGCGGTGGTGATGAAGAAGCGTTACAACGGCCTGGAACTGGGCAAGGCGCTCAAGGCGGAACAGCAGGCCATTAGCGCGGAACTGCCGACCGGTATCGCATTCCAGCTGGTGTCCGACCAGTCGCGCGCCATCACCGAATCCATCGATGAATTCATGATCAAGTTCGTGGTCGCGCTGGCCGTCGTGATCGTGGTCAGCCTGGCCACGCTGGGCTTCCGCGTCGGCCTGGTGGTGGCTGCCGCCGTGCCGCTGACCCTGGGCGCCGTGTTCATGATCATGCTGATGACCGGCCGCGATTTCGACCGCATCACCCTGGGCGCGCTGATCCTGTCGCTCGGCCTGCTGGTGGACGACGCCATCATCGCCATCGAAATGATGGTGGTGAAAATGGAAGAAGGCCTGGACCGCATCGCCGCCGCCACCTATGCCTGGAGCTCGACCGCCGCACCGATGTTGTCCGGCACCCTGTTGACCATCATCGGTTTCCTGCCGGTGGGTTTTGCCAAATCGACCGCCGGCGAATACGCGGGCAATATCTTCTGGGTGGTGGCCTTCTCGCTGCTGACCTCCTGGGTGGTGGCGGTCTATTTCATCCCCTACATGGGTGTGAAGATGCTGCCGGATATTCCGGTCAAGCACGGCGGCCACGACGCCATCTACAGCACGCCCAACTACCGGCGCCTGCGTGCCCTGGTGCGCTGGTGCGTGGACCATAAGTGGGTCACCGCCGGCATCACCGTGGCGCTGTTCCTGCTGGCCGGCGTCGGCATGGGCGCGGTGCAGAAGCAGTTCTTCCCCGATTCCGAGCGTCCGGAACTGACCATCGAAGTGAATCTGCCGCCGGGCAGTTCCTTCGGCGCCACCGAAACCGTGGTGCGCAATATCGAGAGCGCGCTGAAACAGGAAAAGGAAACCAAAATCGTCTCCAGCTACGTCGGCCAGGGCACGCCGCGCTTCTTCCTCGGCATCAATCCCGAGCTGCCGAATCCCGCCTACGCCCAGATGATCGTGCTGACCGAGAACGCCCACGACCGCAATGTGCTGAAGCTGAAAATGCAGAAGCTGATCGCCGACGGAAGCTTCCCGCAGGCCCGCGTACGCGCCACCCAGTTCGTGTTCGGACCGCCGGTGCCCTACCCGGTGCTGTTCCGCGTGACCGGTCCGGACCTCGCCCAGCTGCGTCCCATCGCCGAACAGGTGCGCGCCATCATGGAGCACAATCCGGACACCCGTGGCGCCCATCTGGACTGGGGCAATCTGACCCCGACCGAACATCTGGTGCTGGACCAGGAACGGCTGCGCCAGGTCGGCCTGAATCCGCGCGACGCCGCCAACCAATTGCAGGCGCTGTTGAACGGCCTGCCATCGACCCAGGTCCGCGAGGGTCTGCGCTCGGTGGAAGTGCTGATCCGCAGCCCGCGCAACGAAGGCACGGGTCTGAAGGATATCGCCAATCTGACGCTGACCACCGGCAGCGGCGCCTCCATCCCGCTGTCGCAGGTGGCGCATATCGAAACCCGCATGGAGGACGCGATACTGAAGCGCTACAACCGCGAACCGTTCATCGCCGTGCAGGCCGACGTGCGCGACGGCGCCCAGCCGCCTGACGTCACCAACGCCATCCTGCCCAAGCTGGCGCAACTGAAGGCCAGCCTGCCGGCCGGCTACCACATCGACACCGGCGGCTCGGTGGAAGAAAGCGCCAAGGCCGACGCCGCGCTGGCCAAGCTGTTCCCGCTGATGATCATCCTGATGCTGCTGGTGATCATGCTGCAGGTGCGCTCGTTCGCCACCATGTGGATGGTGTTCGCCACCGCGCCGCTGGGCCTGGTCGGCGCCGTGCCGACCCTGCTGCTGTTCGATAAACCGTTCGGCTTCAACGCCATCCTCGGCCTGATCGGCCTGGCCGGCATCCTGATGCGCAATACGCTGATCCTGGTCGACCAGATCCAGCACGACCTGGCGCATGGCGCGACCAGGTACGAAGCGGTGGTGGAATCGACCGTGCGCCGTGCCCGTCCCGTGATCCTGACCGCGGTGGCGGCCATGCTGGCCTTCATCCCGCTAACCCATTCCAGCTTCTGGGGGCCGCTGGCGTATGTGCTGATCGGTGGTGTCGGCGTCGGCACCGTGCTCACGCTGCTGTTCATGCCGGCCCTGTACTCGCTGTGGTTCAAGGTCAGCAAAAAAGATACCGCCCGTACCGAAGCTCCGATTCACCTCGTCCAACAGGAGGTAGCATGAAAACCGTCCTTCACACCGTGCCGCTGGTCCTGGCGGGCCTGCTGCTGTCGGCCTGCTCGCTGGCGCCGACCTACGTACGCCCAGCCTCGCCGGTGGCCGCCGACTGGCCGGCGCCAGCCGGCATCGCCGCCAACGGCCAGGCCGCGCACGACATCCGCTGGCAGGACTTCTTCCAGGACGAGAAGCTGAAACAGGTGATCGCCATCGCCCTGGAGCACAACCGCGACCTGCGCGTGGCGACGCTGAACATCGAGCGCGCCCGCGCCCTGTATCAGGTGCAGTCGGCCGACCGTCTGCCCACCTTGAACGCCGGCCTGTCCGGCGCCCGCCAGCGCCTGCCGGACTCGGTGGCGCCCGGCGGCCGGGGCGGCGTCAACAGCAGCTATACCGCCGGCGTCGGTGTCACCGCCTTCGAACTCGATCTGTTCGGCAGCGTGCGCAACCTCAGCCAGGCGGCGCTGGAACGCTACGCCGCCACCGAGGAAGCGCAGCGCGCCGCGCAAATCAGCCTGGTGGCGGAGGTGGCCAGCGTCTACGAAGCCGTGCTGGCCGATGAACGCCTGCTGGCCCTGAGCCAGCAGACGCTGGCCAGCCGCACCGAATCCCATCAGCGCCAGATCGCGATGCGCCAGCAAGGCGCCAGTTCGGAATATGACCTGCGCCAGTCGGAATCGTTGCTGCAGGCGGCGCGCGCGGCCCAGGCCCAGGCCAGCCGCCAGCGCGCGCTGGACGAAAATGCGCTGACAGTGCTGGCCGGCCGTCCGCTCCCGCCCGAGCTGTTGCCGGCGCAAGGCGCGTCCTGGGACAGCAAGGCCATGGCCGAACTGCCCGCCGGTCTGCCGTCGGAACTGCTGACATCACGGCCCGACATACGCCGCCAGGAGGCACTGCTACGCGCCGCCAACGCCAATATCGGCGTGGCGCGCGCCGCCTTCTTCCCGCGCATCACGCTGACCGGCGCCTTCGGCTCGTCCAGCGACGAGCTTTCCGGTCTGTTCGACGCCGGCAGCCGCTCCTGGAGTTTCCTGCCGCAGATTTCGCTGCCCATCTTCGACGGCGGCCGCAATCGCGCCAACCTGAACGTGGCCAGGGCCGACAAGGACATCGCCATCGCGCAGTACGACAAGGCCATCCAGGTGGCCTTCCGCGAGGTGGCCGATGCGCTGGCCGGGCGCGCCACCCTGGGAGAGGAGCTGGATGCGGTCAAGGCCCAGGAAAGCGCCGAACAGGTACGCTACGACCTGGCCAGACAGCGCTACGACGCCGGCCAGTCCAGTTACCTGGAATACCTGGACGCGCAACGCTCGCTGTTCAGCGCCCAGCAGCAGACCATCCGCACCAATCTGGCGGAACTGCAGAACCGCATCGTGTTGTACAAGGCGCTGGGCGGCGGCTGGCGCGGCGGCGCGGCATAACGGAACGAATCAGCACCCCGGATGAACCAATTCGTTCCGGGGTGCCGGTATCGTAAAGGCTCCTGACACTCACCGGAGCACACCTATGAAACGCATCCTTACCCTGGCAGCCTCTCTGCTGATCGCCGGCGCCACCGCCGCCGCCAGCAGCGCCGATCCTTACGCCGGCCCGGACAAGCCGGCGCTGCCCGCCTCCACCTTCAAATGGGACGCCAGCCGCACCGCCATGGTGGTGATCGATCCGCAGATCGATTTCATGAGTCCCAAAGGCGCCTCCTGGGCGCTGGTCGGCGAAAGCGTGACGGAACAGAAGCTGGTGCCGCATTTGCTGCAGCTGTTCGCCGCCACCAAGCGTGCCGGCATCCCGGTCGCCATCTCGCCGCACTACTATTACCCGCATGACCACAAGTGGAAGTTCGCCGCACCGATCGAAACCGCGCAGCACCAGCTGCACATGTTCGACCGCCACGGCGCGCTGACGCTGGACGGCTTCCGCGGGTCGGGCGCCGACTTCATGCCCGAGTTCAAGCAGTACATCGAAGACGGCGAGACCATCATCGCCGCGCCGCACAAGCTGTACGGCCCGCAGAGCAACGATCTGATGCTACAGTTACGCAAACAAGGCATCGACAAGATCATTTTGACCGGCATGGCCTCCAACCTGTGCGTGGAATCGCATCTGCGCGAATTCCTGGAGCGCGGCTTTGAAGTGGTGGTGGTGCGCGACGCGGTGGCTGGTCCCAAGCTGCCGGACGGCGACGGCTACAGCAGCGCGCTGGTCAACTTCCGCTACATCGCCAATGCCGTGATGACCACGGACCAGGTGCTGAAACTGATCGACAAAAAGTAGGAACTTGCCATGACACTCAGCCTGGATCAGGCGCTCGGACAACTGGACATCACGGCCACGGCGTTCCGGCGCATCACGCTGGCCGACGACGTCCTGCCGCATGCCGCTTGCGGGCAAGTGCATTTTGTCGCGGTCTTGGCTGGCAGCGGCGTGCTGCAACTGACGGCTGGCCCGCTGGCGGTCACGGCCGGCCAGCTGCTGCTGTTACCCGGCGATGCGGCGCCGCAGCCCGGCCGCGGCATCGCCTCCGGGCTCACGCTGGCGCACGGGCTGCTCGGCGCCAGCCTGCTCGACGGCCGCAGCCTGTTCGACTTCCTCGCGCTGCCGCACACACTTGAGGCGGACGGCACGGAACTGTTCACCGGCGCCATTCCCGAACTGCTGCGCGAATCGGCCTATGGCGGTCCGGGATCGGGCGCCATCATCACCTGCCTGGCGCGGCGACTGGTGACGGCGCTGGTGCGCGACGCCTGGCCGCAAACCGGAGCCATACCGCCGGCGCAGGTGGTCACCCGGCGCCAGCGCCTGCGGCAGATCGTCGACCTGATGTACAAGGACCCGGGCCGCGACTACACGCTGGACGGCCTGGCGGATGCGGCGGCCATGAGCCGCACCGTGTTTCACCGTGAGTTTGTCGCCTGCTATGGCAGTTCGCCGCTGGTCATGCTGCGCACCCTGCGTCTGAAGCGCGCGGAAGAACTGCTGCGCCAGACCGACATGCCGGTCAAGACCATCACCGCGCGGCTGGGCTACCGCAGCCGCAGCCACTTCAGCAAACTGTTCAAGGACGCCTACGGCATCGACCCGGAACAGTTTCGCCGGCAGCGCTCACTCCCTGCCGAATAAGGCAAAATCGGGCAGCTGATGCTGCCCGCCGATGCGCAGCACGGTGGCTTGATCGCCGGTGTAGCGCGGCCACGCCGGCAAGCCCTTGCCGTTCGGGTTGCCGCTGCGGGCGAAGTTGACCCAGGTGGTGGCCAGGCGATCCGCCAGCTGACGGTCAGTGCCGGTCCAGGCGCGCGGATCCTGTGCCAGGTTGTCGAACACGTAGCGGATTTCCGCGCCATGGCCGGCGCCGCAGCCGTAGCCGCACGGCGTGGCCGGCGTGGCCGGCTGGTGGCTGAAGAAGTAGGCATAGGCCGGCGAACGCCCATATCTGGCCTGCAGATCGGCCCAGTAAATCATGCGCCAGCCCCACCAGTCCGTGGTCAGCTTATCGATCGAGGTTTTCGCCTGTGCGTCGGTGGCGCCGGGATAGGCGGCCAGCAACGCGGAGCTTGGCGCATATCCGAGCAATCGGGCCGCCAGTTCGCGATGCCGGGCGGTGGTGAATTCGCTGGTGCCCAGAATCTCCGGCGCCAGATCCTTGCCCTCCTCGGCGTTCCAGCCGACCAGCAAGGGCACATCATTCTGGCGATGATTGCGGTAGGTAGTCGTCATGTCTTCGCGCAGCAGATAGCCGTCCACCACCACGTCCGATTTCCAGGACGGCTTGTGCAGGTCCGCCACGCTCATGGCGCGCAGCGCGCGCAAATCCCTGGCGCCGACCGATTTGGCCAGCGCCAGCCCCTTGGCCCCGCCAGCCTTGCTGTCGAAGGGGCTGTCAACGGCGCTATTGGGCGCGGCAAAATTGCCGCTTTCGCCGATCGCGCTCTGGAACAGGCCCTTGCCCAGTGGGGACGCCATCAGGATGGCCACCGAGGCGGCGCCGGCCGATTCACCGACGATCATCACGCGATCGGGATCGCCGCCGAATGCCGCAACGTTTTCCTTTACCCATTTCAGCGCAGCCACCTGATCCAGCAAGCCCTGATTGCCGCTGGCATGCACCGGCGACTCGGCGGTCAGCTCGGGATGGGCGAAGAAGCCGAAGATGCCGAGCCGGTAGTTGATGGTGACCACGACGGCGCCACGACCGGCCAGGTTGGTGCCGTCATATCCCTTCTGGGCGCCGCTGCCGCCGTAATAACCGCCGCCGTGTATCCAGAAAATCACCGGCAGCTTATCTGCCTGCCGCGGCGCCCAGATGTTCAGATACAGGCAGTCTTCGCTCTTGGTTTCGGTGATCCAGACCGCGGTCTGGGCGCAGGCGGGCGCGAAGCTGCCGGCCTGACGCACGCCCTTCCACGGCACCACAGGTTGCGGCTCGCGCCAACGCAGCTCCCCCACCGGAGGCGCGGCGTAGGGGATGCCGAAGTAAGTATTCAACCCGCCAGCCCGCAGACCGGCGATCTCGCCGCCGGTGACCCTGACCGGTGCAGTGGATTCAGCCGCCGCCGAGGCAGCGGCCAGGCAAAGAGCGACCAGACCGATCGCGCGCGTAACTTTCATGACGTCTCCTGTTTGATTTATGCGGAGAGATTACCCCGTTTCTCCACCCGGCCGAGTGCGAATTTCATCAAGCCGGGTTTCGAAATTTACCAAAACAATATCCCTGCGCGACAAAAAGTTATTGGATGCCGGCGCGCTTCCGGCACATCATTACAGAAAAACCAAGGAGACACGATGAAACTGGCTTGCGCGCTCGCCGCCGCACTGATGATGTCCGGGCCGTCCGCAGCGGATTTCCACAATCCGCTGGTGCCGCAGCGTGCGGACCCGCAGGTGGAACTGCACAGCGACGGCTATTACTATTACACCGCCACCGTCCCCGAATACGACCGCATCGAACTGCGGCGGGTGAAGGATCTGAATGACCTGGGCCGGGCCGAACCGAAAGTCATCTGGCGCAAGCATGATGCGGGGCTCATGAGCGCCAACATCTGGGCGCCGGAGATCCACTACATCGACGGTCGCTGGTATCTCTACTTCACCGCCAGCCGTGTCGACGCGCCGTTCGATATCCGGCTCTACGTGCTGGAGAACCCGTCGCCCAATCCGCTGGAAGGCGCATGGACCGAGCGCGGTCAGATCAAGACCGGCTGGGAATCGTTCTCGCTGGACGCCACCACCTTCGCCATCGGCCAGCAGCGCTACTTGGTCTGGACCCAGCGTCCGCCCGGCGCCGAGCAGCATCTGACGGCGATCTACATGGCCACCTATTCCGCCAGCGCCACCGACGCCAACTACGCCATGGGCATGCTGACCGCCGACGCCGGCGCCGACCTGCTCGACCCGCGCTCATGGAAAAAGTCATCGGTGCCGGTGCTGGCCAGCAGCGCGCAAAATGGCCAGTATGGTCCGGGCCACAACGGCTTCACCACCACACCTGACGGCAAGCAGGACATCCTGATCTACCATGCCCGCAACTACCGCGACATCGCCGGCAACCCGCTCAAGGACCCCAACCGCAACACCCGCGCCCAGATCATCCATTGGCGCGCCGACGGTACGCCCGATTTCGGCGTACCGGTGCCGGACGATCCTGCAGCCATGCTCCGTTGACCGGCGCAGAGCGGGATTTTTCCGCAATCGCTCATTGACTTGACGCCTTTTGCGCGCCTGGCTTGCTATCATCAGAGATACCATGACCATTCCAGCCGCGCGCATGAAAACCTGTCTGCTGATCGCCCTGGCGCTTGCCTTTCCCGTCCACGCGGCCGTAGTGGGCCACACGGTCCCCGCCACCGCGCTGACCGATGCACGGGTCGTCGGCCGGCCCGAATGGGAAAGCTATCTGGCCCGATCCCGCGCGCGCATGGCGGCCGACAGGGCAGCCTTCCGCGCCGAACGCGTACAAGCATTGCCGGCCACCGTGATGGAATCTTCGGGTGGCGGAAAGACCATGCCGCTCGACCGTCCCGCAGCGTGGTATGCCTCCTCCGAAGCGCGCCACGTGGCCGACGTCATTGTCAGTTATCAGACGCCGGCCGGCGGCTGGAGCAAGAACATGGCGCGCGATGGCGCCCAGCGCCAGCCCGGCCAGCCCTACGTCGCCGGCCACACCAGCAAGGCGCCCGACAGCGTGCCGTGGGACTGGGTCGGCACCTTCGACAACGATGCCACCATCACCGAGATGCGCTTCCTGGCACGGGTCGCCAGCCAGGCGCCCGGCGCCGAAGGCGAAGTTTACCGCGCCAGCTTCCTGCGCGGCCTGCAGTACACGCTCGGCGCCCAGTACCCGAACGGCGGCTGGCCGCAGATCTATCCGCTGCAAGGCGGCTACCACGACGCCATCACCTACAACGACGACGCCATGGTCAACATCGCCACGCTGCTCTCGGCCATCGCCGCCGGCCAGGACGATTACGCCTTCGTGCCGCCGGCCCGGCGCAGCCAGGCAGCCGAGGCGGAACGCCGCGCCGTCGCCTACATCCTCGCCACGCAAGTCAGCATCGCCGGCAGCCTGACCGCCTGGTCGCAGCAATACGATCCGATCACGCTCAGGCCTGTGGGCGCGCGCAACTTCGAGCCGGACGCCCTGTCCAGCGCCGAAAGTTCCGGCCTGCTTGTATATCTGATGCAGATAGAACGACCGACGCCGCAAATCATGGCCGCCATCGAAGCCGGCGTCAAATGGCTGCAGGCGACCGCCATCACCGGCCACGCCTGGCAAAAGACACCGCAAGGCCGGGCGCTGGTCGAACAGCCAGGCGCCCCGCTGCTGTGGGCCCGCTACATCAGCCTTGAAACAGGCAAACCGGTGTTTGGCGACCGCGACCTGACGCTGCACGACGACGTACGCGAAATCTCGGCCGAACGCCGCGACGGCTACGCCTGGTATGGCAGCTACAGCCAGAAAGCCCTCACCGCCTACCAGAAATGGCAGAACTCCGGGGTCAGGTCCGGCAATCGCCCGACCTGACCCCGGATTATTGGTTGTAGGTTTTGCCGGCGATGCGCACGTTGCGCAGTTTGAGGCCGTCGACGTTGTAGGCGAACCAGGGCTGCTCGCGGTTGCGCGGCGTGCCGAAGTCGGAGTCGCTGATGCTGATGTTCGACACCGGCAGCACCGGCGTGCCCGCCGCGCCGTTGAAACTGCCGGCCACCGGTCCCAGGATCACCATCGCCTGGTAGCACGAGTAATCGCCGTCCGCAGTCTTTGCATTGGCCACCCGCACATTCGAGATGTGCACGTCCGATACCTGCGGCGGACGATTGCGTACACTGTCGTCACCGGGCGCGTAATCGCAGTCGATGGTGATCACCGCGCCACCGCTGGTGGACACGATCTGCCCCTCCAGCGCGGAACCGGGCAGCATCTTGTACGAATGGCCGCGCGTCTGCACACCGTTCGGCAAGGTCACGTCGCGCACGTAGAAGTGACGCAGGAAGCCGCCACGATTCATGTTGCTCTTCATGCGGATCGCCGTGCCCAGCGGGTTGTCCTGCCAGAAGGCGTTGCGGAACTCGATTTTCTGCGCATACACATGCTCGATGCCGGCCGCCATCTCGCTGCCCAACGTGACGCCGCCATGGCCGCTGTTCATGATGGAGTTCTGTATCACCACGTTGCGCGTCGGCCCATATTGCGTATCGCGGTTCTTGCCAGACTTGATGGCGATGCAGTCGTCGCCGTTGTTGAACAGGCAGCCGTCCACCAGCACCGTGTCACAGGACTCGGGATCGAAGCCGTCCGAGTTCGGGCCGATGCTGTCCATGCGCACCTTGCTGAAGTGCACATTCCGGCAGTTCACCGGGTGGTGTATCCAGAACGGTGTGTTCATCACCAGATAGCCCTCCAGCAGCACATCGGTACAGTCGATGAATTCCACCATGCTGGGACGCAGATAGTGACCGAGGCCGAACACGCGGCGTTCGGCCGGTATGCCCGCTTCGGACAGAATGGGCAAAAATTTGTCGTCCGAACGCCAGTCGGGCCGGATCTGCGCCGCATTCGGCACCAGCTCTTCCGGATTATTCGGATTCGGCTTGTTCTGATGCAGGGCGCCCGGCAGCGCCGCCACCGGATTCATGCCCCACCAGCAGCCGCCGCTGCCGTCCTCGAACGGCACGCCGGCCTGGCCGTCGATGATGCTGGTCCAGTCGTCGCCGGTGAAGGCGATGTTCTTCTGCCCACGCGCATACACCATCGGCGAGAAGTTCAGGCAGTCGTTGCCCTGCCAGCGCGACAGCACCAGTTTGCCGTTGGCGCCGCAGTCGACATCGCCGTCACGCGCGAAGTCCCGCGGATTGGCGCTGAAGAAGACGCGCGCACCAGCCGCCAGGTGCACGTGCACATTCGACAGCAGCACGATCGGTCCCTTGCAGTACCAGTTCCCGGCCGGGATCAGCACCCTGCCGCCACCGGCCTTGTGGGCGGCGGCGATGGCGGCGCGGATGGCGGGATACGCGTCGGGCGATTGCGGCGCCGGCGTTTGCAGCTGGCCCTTCTTGCGCATCTCGACCAGTCCGTCCACCTGCACCAGCCCACAGGCTTGGGCGCCAAAGCTGGTGATGACGAAGTCCCGGGCCGGAAAACCGAGCGGCTTGGCGAAGGTGTCGATGATCCGCTGCGCGCGCGCCCACGGGTCGGCGACGGCCGCCGCCAGTCCGCGCAAGGGCAGACTGGTGACGGCCAACACGCTGGCGGCGGATTTCAACATGGCGCGGCGCCCCGAGGAAGAAATACTCATGGTGTCAGAACTTGTATTCCACCGACATGCGGTACACCCGGCCCATCATGTCGGCCATACTGGTGATATAGCCATTGTAGATGGTGTTGGCGGTCAACGGCGGCCATTCCTGGGTGATGTTGTTCACGCCCAGCGAAATGGTGGTGTTCTTGATCCCCAGGTAGCGCATGTTGAAGTTGAACTGACTGTACGAGTCCACCTTGGTCAGACTGGAGCCGGCACGCGGCGTCAAGTCGGTCAGGCCGGTGTTGAAGCGTTGCGACAGGGTCGCGCGCCAGTTGCCATAGCTGTAGTTGAGCGCGGCGGTGTGCTTCCAGCGCGGATTAATCTGCGGCATACCCGCCAGGCCGGCGTTGGGACCGGCGCTGCCGTAACGGCCATCGTTGGTGATGATGCCGACGTTCTGCAGCCATGGACCATCCTTCTCGCCCTGGAACTCGTACTTCTGATACCAGGTGCCGTCCAGCTTCACGTCGAAATCGCCGAAACCGGTTTTCGGGAAGCGGTAGCTGCCCGACACGTCGGCGCCGCGGATGCGGGTCTGGCCGCGGTTGGACTGGCTGGCGACGATGTGATCGATCGTGCCGTCCGCATTGCGCAGGATGAAGGCCTCATACTTGGCCGGGTTCTGCTGAATCTCGGCGATCGAGGTCGCGCCCAGCACGTCGCTGATGCGCAGGCCCCAGTAGTCCACGGTCAGGGTCAGGTCCTTCATCGGTTCCAGCGCGAAGCCGAGCGAGAAGCCACGCGACTTTTCCGGTTTCAGGAAGGAGTTGTTGGGCGACTTCGTCCAGTAGGTGGTGGTGACGTTGCACACCTGGTCGAAGGTGTAGCCCGGCTTGGGCGTGCCGGTGGCGGGCACGGTCGGCTGCGAGCTTGGGCACAGTACCGGATCGTCCATGACCTGGGTGCGCACTTCCGGCGTCGGGTTCTGGATGTCCATGATCGACGGCGCGCGGAAGCCGGTCGAAACGGAGCCGCGCAGCACCAGCGCCTGGATCGGCTGCCAGCGCGCGGCCAGCTTGGGATTGACGGTGGTCTGTTTCAGATCGTTGTAATGGTCGGCGCGCACCGCGCCGTTCAGCAGTAACTTGTCGGTCAGCGGCGCATCGACCTCCATCATCAGCGACGAGATCTTGCGCTCCAGGTCCTTGGCCACGCCCTGCGGGGTTTCGCCCACCAGGTCGGTTTGCACCACGTTTCCTGAGGCGTCAATGTTGTAGCTGCCGTTCGCCTTCTTCAGCACATAGTCGAGCGGGGTGGCACCGACGCGGGCCGAATCCTTGCGCAGCTCACCGGACACCGCCACCGTCAGATCGCCGCCGCCCAGCGGCCACAGGGCTTTCGACAGCGTGAAGTCGACGCTTTCGTTAAAGGCCTTGTTCAGACGGTAGGTGTAGTCCAGCGCCTGCGCGCTGCGCAGGTAGTCGGCGCCGGCCGCATCCTGCAGGCCGAACGGGTTCAGGATGCCCTTGTCGAAGCCTTCCTGGATTTTCGAGTACAGCACATAGCCTTCGCCGGCGCGGGTGTCGCGCTCGGAGCGGCCGTAGTTGATGCCGGCGCGGTAATCCCAGCCCAGCACCGTGCCTTCCGCCGACAGCACGATGCGGTCGTTGCTCTGCTCATCGTTGCGATAAGCCGGTCCCAGTTCGGCAGGTCCCCACTGGAAGTAAATCGTGCGGCCGTTCATATTCAGATTGCTGACCGTGCCCGGCGTCTTGCTCGGGTCGATGTACATGGTCGGCGTATTGGCGCCGGTATTGCTGCCCACCACCTGCACCGCCGGCGTGATGCCGTTACCCGGATAGAAGCGGCTGGATGCCGGCAGCGAGTAGGTGGTGAACGGGTTGGTGGTGCCGGGCACCTGCATGCCGCGGAATTTTTGCACCGTGAATTCGGAGTGCAGCACATCGAGGTCGATCTTGTGTCCCTCGCCCACGTTCCAGCTGGCGCGGCCGGCCATGGTGGTGATCTTGCTGCCGTCGCTGACGGCGTTCCAGTACAGCGGATTGCGGAAGCAGCCCGGCGCATATACGGGCGTCGCCGCCAGACTGTTGTTGCCCAGCGTCGGCGACGCATACGGCGCGCCGCAACCGGAGGCAAAGCTTGGGTTGTAGTTGGAGTTGGCCGCGCGCGTGAAGCCGAAGTTGGCGAACGGCGAAGGATTGCGCGCATCGGGCGCCAGGCCCAGGCCCAGGCCGCGCAGCACCGCCGGGTCGTGCTGGTCGGGACGGTCGCCCTGGAACAGCGCGGTCTTTTCCTGGTGGTCGGCGGCGACGTAGAAGTTCCAACCGTCCGAATTCAGATTGCCCCAGCCGGCGATCGCGCCGAAGCTCTTGGTCTGGCCGCCGCCGCTCATTTCCGGTGTCGCGTATTCGGCCTTGACCGAAGCGCCCTTGTAGTTACGCTTGGTCAGATAGTTCTGCACGCCGCCGATGGCGTCGGCGCCGTAAATCGACGCGGCGCCGCCGTTCAGGGTCTCGACGCGGTCCAGCGCCATGCGCGGGATGACGTTGACCGACACATACTGATCCTGCAGCGGCTCGTTGGCCAGGCGGCGGCCGTTCAGCAGCGTCAGGGTACGCATCGGTCCCAGGCCGCGCAGGTTGGTCACCGGACCGGCGGCGCCGGAGTTGGTGCCCAGCGACAGAGACTGCGGCTGCTCCAGCACGAAGTCTTTCAGCTCGGTGTTACCGCGCGATTCCAGCTCGGTCGACTTGGTGGTGACCAGCGGCGTCGCACCTTCGTCGGCGACGCGGCGGATCAGCGAACCGGTGACGACGATCGACACCGGCGCTTCGGCTTCAGGCGTGGCGGGGGTTTGCTGGGCGTGCGCATCGGTGGTCATTTGCATCACGGCGCTGGCCACCGCGGCGGCCAAAGCCAAACGTTTTACACGTACCTGGCGTGTAGATTTCATTGGTATCTCCTCTCTGTCGGATCGAATTGGTTCGATCACTTTTTATAATCGGTAGAACCAGATACTAAAGTGGTCGGACCACCTTAACAACAAAAACGTTTGGCCGAAACTGGGGAGAATCTGAAAATAGTCTTCAAATCAATCAGTTAGTGCAAATTCGCTGTTGCTTTTTCACCATCCGGCAGCGAAAAAACTGATCAAAATGTTGATTATTTGAGAGGGAAAGGCGGTCAGACCACCGCAAAAGCGGACTGACCGGCAGGGAGGCGTACTCACAACTCTTCTTCGAGTACCGGCGGCTTGCCGCCGGGCGCTTTTTCGACCGGCGCGCCGCCGACACGCTCGATGCGCAAGGCCATGTACGGTCTGCCCGGCAGCGTGATCGTCTTCTTGTCCTTATCCGCCACGGTGTAGCGCGTCGCATCGCCCAACTCGAAAGTACCCGGCACCGGCGTGATGCGCATGTTCCAGGTATCGATGATATCGGCCTTGAAACGCATGCCCTTCTGCAGTTCCTTGACCGGGAGGACGAAGGGCCACTCCGTGGGCTGCTCGTCGCCGAAATAGTACAAATAATATTCACCAGCCTTGCCGGCGGCATTCATGACAAACGCCTGGTCGATCGGCGTCAGCCCCCGAGATGGCCCCGCCTCCACGATCTGCCGCAAAAAGCCTATGCGCGGTGGACTGGTTCCGGCCAGATGACCGCCACCGCCGATCCAGCCATTGTCGAGAATCTCGCCATGCGTGGCATAGGCGCCGCCAGTGAGCGCGATCCAGAAGCGGCGCGTCAGTTCCTTGCCGCTGAGCTGTCCCCAGCGGCTGTCCGAATTGCCTTCGTAGTTGATTTCGTCGTGGACAATGGGCTTGCGATAGATATCGCGCAGCAGCGGCGACACGCCGAACACCTTGACCGCATTGTAGTACTGCAGGCTGACGTGGGTGACCCACGGCTTGTTGTAGTCGTAAATCCGGTCGGCATTGTGGATCGAGCGCAGATGGCCGTAGGGGTCGTACTTCTGCACGATCTGGAAGTAACGGTCGAAGTCCTCGTCGGTGAGATGGCGGATGTAGCTGTTCTCGTTGGCCATGCTCCACCAGATATTCTGGAACGCCGCGAAGCGCGCCACCAGGTGGCGCACGAAGCGCTGATTGGTCAAATCGCTGGTGGTATCGAAACCCCACTGCCCCTTGTCATAAGGGCGGAAGATGATCAGATCGACCTGCAGGCCGAGATCGCTCAGACGCTTGACGTCGCGCTCCAGGCTGTGGAAGTATGCGGGATTGAAGCGAGAAAAATCGAAGTCGGCGCGCGATGTGCCCTGATAGGGGAACTGCGTCAGCCTGTTCGCGCCTTCGACGTAATACTGCTTGTAAGGCGGCACCGCCAGCATGCGCACCTTGTTAAACGGCGCCTGCCGCAGCGTCGCCAGCGTCTCCAGTTTTTTGCTCTCGGGCTGGAAGGCCCATTCATACAGCGTGGTGCCGAAGGGGCGGAACGGTGCACCGTCGCTGTAGGCGAAATGGTAGACGTTGGCGACCCTCACCGGTCCTTTATTGGCCGAGGCGACGCTGGTCAGCGTGCCGCTTTTGCCGTTCAGGTCAGGGTGATTGCTGTGCGTGACGTAGCGCCACTGTCCCACGACGGGAGGCATGAAACGGATTTTATAGACACCATCGCCATCGTAAAAGCCTTCCGGCGTGTAGCTTTCCTTATCGTGCGTGAAGGTGGCGCTCAGCTCGAGATCGATGTCGGGATTGCCGGCCGCGTAACCTGTCAACGCGATTTCGAACATGCCGAAGTTTTCGACGCGGTCTTGCGCCGATGCGCCGATGGTGCAGGCGAGCAGCAAAAGGGAAAGTAGTTTTTTCATCTGCGTTTGAATGTCTTCGTTGGAGACTTCTTAAAAATATAACCCGGGACGGCACAATGAAGCGACGAGATTTGCTTGGCCTCAGCCTCACCCTTCCGTTCGGAAAGCATGCATTTGCCGCATCCGCCAGCGACCAACGCCCGCGCGTGATCGTATCCACCGACATCGGCGGAACCGACTTCGACGACTTCCAGTCGCTGGTGCACCTGCTGGTGTACGCCGACATGCTGGATCTGGAAGGCCTGATCGCCTCGCCATGGGGCGAAGGCCGCAACCGCAAGCGCCATCTGCTGTCCATCATCGACGCTTACGAGAACGACTATCCCAACCTGCGTACCTGGTCCGACCGCTATCCGACACCGGAACGCCTGCGCGGCATTTGCAAACAGGGTGGCTCCGACCTGGCCGGCCCCAAAGGCTGGGACCAGGCGACCGAAGGTTCGAACTGGATCATCGAATGCGCAAGGCGCGACGATGCGCGGCCGTTGTGGGTGCTGCTGTGGGGCGGCTTCGAAGACCTGGCGCAGGCGCTGCACGACGACCCCGCGATCAAGCCTCGACTGCGGGTCTACATGATAGGAGGCCCCAACAAAAAATGGTCGGTCAACGCCTACGATTATCTGGCGCGCGAGCATCCCGATCTCTGGACCATCGAGAACAACTCCACCTATCGCGGCTGGTTCAGCGGCGGCGACCAGTCGGGCGATCTGGGAAACGCGCGCTTCGTTCAAGAGCATGTAAAAGGCGTGGGCGCGCTGGGCGACTATTTCGCCGGCATCGCGCCGCAGGTGAAGATGGGCGATACGCCTTCGCTGACCTATTTGTTCGGCAAACATCCCGAGCGGCCCGATGCCGGCGGCTGGGGTGGACGATTCGTGCGCGCCTGGGATCGTCCGCGCATCACGTACACGCGGCCGCCGAGCCAGGCCGACGTGGTCGAGACGTTTGCCGTCATCGATCTGGTGTACCGGCCATCCGGCCCGGCGCCGGCGCGGGCCAACGCCGTGCTGCAGGTCGACAAGCAGGAATTCATCGGCTATCCGCATGACGACGGCGCCTGGCACTTCCTGTTCTCGCCCAAGGAGGACAAGCGCTGGAGCTACCGCATCAAGAGCAACCATCCAGGCCTGGATGGCCAGACCGGTGGTTTTACTTCCGTGATGCCGGCGCCGGAAAAGGCGCGGCAGCCCTCGTCCCGTTACCCGAACTGGTGGACGGACGATCCCGCGCCACAGTACGCCGAAGGGCAGAACCAGGGCGTCAAGACCGTCAACCAGTGGCGCGCCGACTTCCTGCGCGATTTCGCCATGCGCCTGCGGCGCGCACAAACGAGTTGAAACTGGCCGGCGTCCCGGTCGGACCCTGCCCGTCATCTGGCGCGCGCCAAGGCAGCCAGGGGGCTCTACTTCATATGGGTGCTCACGCAAGCGCCAAAGGCGGAGAGCGATCAGTCCTCAGCACTTTAACCGCGCTCGCCAGGCCGGGCGCCGACACCTTGACGTTGACGACGCCCGGCGCCATCCCCGAACGCAGGATGGCGAGGGCAAAGCCGTTGTGCAGCGTCGTGCGCTTGCCCGTGAACAGCTCATTGGTCGAGTGATCGCCATTGTCCAGCGCCAGCAGGCTGGCGTCACCGCTGACTTCCACCGTGACATCGCCGGCGGCGGTCGGCACGGGATGGCCCTGTCCATCCACCGCGCGGATCTTCAGGTATTTCAGGTCCATGCCGCCAGCCTGCCAATCGGAGGCCTCCACTTCGATGGACAGCGCCGCCGCCTTGCCCGTGGTTTGCAGCTCATGACGCGCCACTTCCCTGCCCTGCGTGCGCGCCACGGCGACGACCTGGCCACCATTGCCATAGGCGACCGACTTCCAGTAAATGATGTTTCGACGGGCGGGATCGTTGCGCGGATTCTGCTGCGTCCCAACCGTAACGCCGTTGACCAGCAATTCCACTTCATCGGCATTCGTATAGGTGAAAAGATTGAGCTGACTGCCTGAGGCGCGGTTCCAGTGCGAGGAGACGCTGACCTTACCCACCTGGACATCGTTCCACTCGAGCTGTTCACCGACGCCGTCGACCACGCCGATGCGCACCAGCGGCATGTCGCTGAACGCGCTCTTGACCAGGTAAGCCTGCGGAAACGGCTCCAGCGCATGACTGAAGTAGGAAAAGTTCCAACCCTTCTTGGGCCAGCCGTTCGATTCGCCCCAATATTCCACCGCGCCCCAGTAGGCCAGGCCAACCATCTTGTCCTTGTCCATGCCGAAGTAAGCTCCGGTCAGGGTTGAAGTGGCGGCTTCGCTCTGGTAGATGATCAGGTGCGGCGCATATTGCAGGTATGCCTGGTAGGCCGGGAACTGGTAGTTGAAGCTGGCGACCTCCGTCACCAGAGACAACTCGGGTGGAATCAGTTTGGTGTTGAATTCCGGTGTGCCGCGCACGCCGCCATTGGCGCGCGAGGGGAACATGGCCACCGTGGTCTTGCGCGTGGCGTCGTAGCGCTTCACCAGCGTATCCAGCAGCTTGTAGGTGGTGACGCCCCAGTCGCCGGTCGGAAAGCCGGCGTAGTCTTCGCGCATCTGCAGCTCATTCCCCAAACTCCACATGATCACGGAAGGATGATTGCGGTCACGCTTGATCCACTCGGGGATCATCCTGTACCACAGCTGCGAGAACGGTTTCTGGCCCGGCCAGTATTCACGCTCGCTCCACTTGTCCGTCAGCTCGTCCACTACCAGGATGCCGTGCTTGTCGGCCAGCCGCATGAAGGACTTCGAATACGGATTGTGCGAAGTCCGCACGTGATTGAAGCCGAAGGCTTTCAATTGCAGGAACAGACGCTCGATGGCGCGCTCATATACCGCGGCACCCAGCGCCCCGAGGTCGTGGTGGTTGGCGATCCCTTGCAGGAAGACTTTTCGACCGTTTAATTTGAAGCCGCTCTCACGGCTGAATTCCACCGTACGGATGCCAAACTGCTCGCTGACGCGGTCCACCAGTTTGCCGTCCTTGAGCAGCGAAATGTCAGCCGTGTACAGGTGCGGCGTTTCGCACGACCACAGCTTGGGTGCCTTGATGCCGATGGCCGGCAGTGCCGCTTCCACCGTCGCCAGCCGGATGCCCTGCGGCGCCCGCGTGCGGGTCTCGGCCAGCCTGGCACCATCTGGACCGTAAATGACGGTCAACAGGGTCACATCCAAACTTTGATTGGAGATGCCGTCCAACTCCACCTGTACCGCCACCTCGGCGCGCTGCTCGGACACTTGCGGCGTCCTGATGAAGACACCATTGCGCGCGATGGCCACCGTCTCCTTCACCACCAGATACACATCGCGGAACAAGCCACCGCCCGTGTACCAGCGCTGCTGCCAGGTCTTGCCAGTCGAGGCGCGCACGGCGACCACATTGTCGCCGCCGTAGTTGAGGATCTTGCTGACATCGGCCTCGGCGCCCAGGTAGCCGTAATCGATATCGACGACCTTTTGTCCGTTCAGCCAGACTTCGCCGAACAGCATCAATCCTTCAAAGTCGAGCAGCACTTTCCTGCCCTGCCACGCCGCATCGGCCTTGAAGTGCTTGCGATACCAGCCCACACCCATCGCCTTGAAGCCGCGCGCCTCACCGGCCGATTTGTCCCATGGCTGCTCGATCTGAAAGTCGTGCGGCAGGTCGAGCGCGCGCCAGGCGCTGTCGTCGAACGCGGCGGCGCTGGCGTCGGGCACGTCGCCCAGATAAAACTTCCAGCCGAAATTGAACAGGTAGTTCAGGCGGCCAGCCGCCGTCGCCGCCTGCGTCTGCGTCTGTGCCAGCGCTGGCATACCGAGGCCGGCCCACAGCAGGGCCGACCGCTGCAAGAAATGTCGTCGTGTGGTGTTGTACAAGCGAGTCCCTCCAGAATGTCTACGGCAGTATGAAGCGGCCGCCGGCGTTTTCCTACGGCGCGGGGCAATCAATCAGAGAATTGAACAGAATTTTCCGCATCGACCTGGGCTGGCAACGATGCCACGCCCAAACGGCTGCGGATCGTCGAAGTCGATCTGGCGCTGCTGCTTGGCGACGGCGCTGCGGGCGCACGGGCGTGTTCAAGCATGCGCAAACAGGGGACAGACCACGATTTTGCAATATTCTAAAATCGTGGTCTGTCCCCATGGTTACCATGGTCAGAACTTGTAGTTCAGGCCAACGACGAATGACCGGCCCGAATGCACGTACAACAGCGTGTCGTTACGCTGGTTGTCGCGGCCATAGCGCAACGGCGTATCGGTCAGGTTCTGCCCTTCCAGGCTGACCCGCAGGTTCGGTGTCAGGTTGTAGGAGATGCTCATGTCGACGTTGGTCGAGCCGTCCACCGTGGTGTAGTCCGCGCCAGTCACGTCACCCAGCACCGACAGGATGTAGGCCGAGCGATACGCCGCCGAGACGCGCGCGCTGAATTTCTGGTCCTCGTAATACAAGGTCAGGTTGTGCGTGTTCGGCGACAGGCCGGTGAAGTTGGCCACCTGGGTCAGTTGCTCGTTGGCCGGCGTGGTCGGATTGTCTACCCGCGTGATGTAGGTGATGCGCGACTTGACGTGGGTCGCATTGGCCAGCAGACCGAAATTGCTCCAGAAGCCGGGCAGGAAGCTGAATGGCGCCTGCAGGTTGAACTCCATGCCGTTCAGCGGGCCACCCGGCGTGTTGACCTTGCGGCTGACCACCACTTCGGAACTCGGTAAGGTCGGGCAAGCCGGCGTGGCGCCGGTGATCGAGCAGCCGTTGAACACCAGCAGGTCGTTCGGCAGTCCCAGCGAGGAATACACCGCGCGCTCGTTCACCGTCTGGATGAAGGTGCCGATGTCCTTGTGGAAGTAGCCCAGCGAGACCATGGCGTTCTTGGCGTAGTACCACTCGGCCTGCAGGTCGTAGGTCTTGGCACGGATCGGGTCGAGGTTCGGGTTGCCGATGGTGACCGCCTGCGAGGTGGTCGATACCGATGCCGACGGCGCCAGGTCGACGTACTCTGGACGCGACAGGGTTTTACCGGCCGAGAAGCGCAGGAACACGTCTTTCGGCAGCTGCGCGGTCAGGTTCAGCGCCGGCAGCCAGTCACGGTATTTCTTCACGCCGGTATTCGGCTGCATCTGCCCGTTGACGTTGATCAGCGCCGTCGAGGTGGCCGTGGTGTCGGCGCCGCGCACACCAAGGTTGCCGCGCCAGGTGATGCCCAGCAGGTCGTAATTGAAGTCCACCATGCCGTAGGCGGCATCGATCTTCTCTTCCACCTGGCGGTTATTCTGCGTCAGCAGGTTGTACTGCGATCCCGACACCGCCGAGCAATGGCATTCGATGTCGTACACCTGGCGGAATTTATCCAGGTCGATCGCGGCCCAGGAACTCGGAACGCCACTGCCGCCCAGGCCACTGCCAAAGCCGGTCAGCTGCCTGGTGATACTGGACATGGTGACGCCAGCCGGCAGCGTCAGGCCGTTGCCGCCGGAGGCCAGTTCGATATTACTCCAGGTGTTTTTGCGCTTGGACAGGCCGAAACGGGTGGTCAGGTTGTCGTTGATTTCCCACGACAGGTTGACGGCGGTGGTCTGCAGCTTGTTCGTGGTGTCCAGATAGCGGCCGACGAACTGGCCATGCACGGTGCCGTCGGCATCCTGCGGCGCGAAGCTGAAGTTGTTCGGATTGGTGATGTCCATGCCGAAGTTCAGCGTCGGCACGTTGCGGTTGTTGCGGAAGTCCCAGGAGAAGCCGTTGACGTTGGGCGCATCCAGCTGTACCGTGGCGCGCATCGGCTCATTCAGGTTGGAGTTCGAGCTGCCGGCCATGAAGTCCATCTTGACCGTGTCGCTGAACTTGTGACTGCCCGACACCACGTGCTGCCGGAACTTGGTGGTGTAGACGTCCACCAGACCCTCGGTCCGCACATCGACACCATCGAATTTGCCGTAGTCCCAGCTGCCGTTCTGGTCGAAGTGTGCGTCCAGGATGGAAGTCTGCGGCTTGCCGTTGGCGGCACCCAGCGTGCGGCCGAAGGAAATTGCTTCGATGTAGTTGTCGTAACGGGTGTTGGCGAACTTGCCGTACAAAAGATCGAGGTTGATCTCGGTATCGGCATTCGGGCGCCATTGGTAGGAGTTGGTGATGCCGGTACGCTCGTAGTCCGTCTGCGAACGGCGGTAACGCGGGATACGCGGCGCGAAGGCGCCCGAACCCGCGGCAGGATTGGCCACCGTGCCGCCGTAGTTATCGAGGCGGCTCATCACGTCGTTATAGGCCGCCGGCACCGAGGTGCGCGGCTGGCCGAAGCCGCAATTGGCGGCAGTGATGCCTTTCGATGGCGTGTTGACCGGGTTCTGCACCGCCGCGCCCAGCGGCGAGCAAAAGCCGCCGTCGGCGCTGGCGCTCAGCAGTTCCACCGCCTCGTAGCCTTCCTCGGTGGCGCGGCGCTTGGACCAGGCGCCGGAGATCAGTGCGCCGACCTTGCCGTATGGGGTGTCCCAGCGGTCGGACAACAGCGCGGTCACGCGCGGCTGGGTCTTGTCGGTCAGGTCGTTATGGAACTCCTGGCCGCCGATACTGACGGTGCGGCCCTTGAAGTCGAACGGACGCGCGGTGCGCAGGTCGACGGTGGCGCCCAGCGAGCCCTCCTCGACCGCCGCTTCCGAGGTCTTGCGCACTTCCAGGCTGTTGAACAGTTCAGACGCGAACACGGAAAAATCGAAACCGCGCCCTCGGTTGGTGCTGCCGTTGATGTCCGAGGCGCCGGTGGCGGCCACGCCTTCGATGCCGTTGATGCGCACGCGGGTGAAGCCGGCGTTCAGGCCGCGCACGGTAATCTGCTTGCCCTCGCCGCCGTCGCCGCGCGCCAGCGCCACACCGGGCACGCGCTGCAGCGATTCGGCCAGGTTAGCATCGGGGAACTTGGCGATATCCTCGGCCTTGATGACGTCGACGATGCCGTCGGAGTTCTTCTTGGTGTTCAGCGCGCTGTTCAAGCTGGCGCGGAAACCGGTGACCACCACCACGGTGTCGTTGTTCGGGTCCACCGGCGGCGTGGCGACGGGAGCGGCTTCCTGCGCCTGCGCCTGCGCGGCGGCCAGCATGGCGATGACGGCGATGTGGATCAGGGTCGGTTGAAAGGCTGGTCTTTTCTTTGTACTCATTTTCTGACTGTCTCCTGTTGTAGGTCTTGACTGCGACATCATCGTCGTCCACACACGCGATCACTGCAATGGGGTGTCCCCTTGATTCGCGCAAATACTCAAGTTATTGATTGAGGAAATGCACAACTTCAATCAACTGCGCGACTATTACGCGCTCGTGGCGCTCACCGCATTGCGAGGTGCGCGCGGATCCGCTAGTGTGATGGAGCGAATAACTAAAATTGGAGACGCCGCTCAGTGAAGCTCAATCAATTCAAGATGCAGGCATGCAGTCTGCTGACCAGCGCCATGTTCACCGGCCTCGCCATGGCGCAGGAAGCGCCTCCGGTGCAGGAAAAAGGCCCGGCGCCGGCCGACGCCATGCTGCATGCGCAAGCGGTGCACTATCCGAATCCCTACCGGGTGATGGAGAGCGGCGAAGTCAAGGCGGTGCTGGACCGCGTGCTGTCCTACCTGGACGCCGTCACACCGGCGGAACTGATCAACAAGAACACGCACGCCGTCATGGCCATGCCGGCCAAGGCCGATCCGGAGGCGGTACTCAAGCCCGGCGACTTCCGCCTCACCAGCTACGAATGGGGCGTCACCTACGCCGGCATGCTGGCCGCCGGCGCCGCCACCGGCGACCATCGCTACACCGATTACACCGTCAAGCGCCATCAGCTGCTGTCCGACCTGGCACGCGTCTACGCGCCGGCGGTGCAGGCCGACAAGCAAAACGCGCAGGCGCCGATCAAGGGGCTGCTCAATCCGCACGCCCTGGACGATGCCGGCGCCCTGTGCATGAGCTTCCTGCAGGCGAAGAACGCCGGCATCAAGGTCGATTACGGTCAGCTGGTGGGCATCTGCGGCGCCTTCGTCACCGAGAAGGAATATCGCCTCAAGGATGGCACGCTGGCGCGCGGCGGCCCCGATGCCGAAGGCAGGATCCGACAGCGGCCGTTGGCCGATACGCTGTGGCTGGACGATATGTTCATGGGCATACCGACCATCGCGCTGATGGGCAAGGCCACCGGCAACAGCAAATACTACGACGACGCGGCACGCCAGGTGCTGCAGTTCTCGAGGCGCATGTTCAATCCGCAGCTGGGCATCTACATGCACGGTTACGTGGAAGGCATGCGCGATCATCCCGAGATGCACTGGGCGCGCGCCAACGGCTGGGCGTTGATGGCGATGGTGGAACTGCTGGAGGTGCTGCCGAAGAATCACAAGGACTACAAGGCGGTCGAGGCGCAACTGCGCGCGCATGCCAACGGCCTGGCGAAGTTCCAGGACAAGGATGGCCTGTGGCACCAGCTGATCGACCGGCCCGATTCGTATCTGGAGACGTCGGCTTCGGCGATCTACACCTACGCAATCGCACGCGCCGTCAATCGCGGTTATCTGGACAAGGAGATGTTCGGACCGATGGCGAACCTGGCTTGGAACGCGGTGGCGGCCAAGGTGAACGCGAAGGGCGAGGTGGAAGGCGTGTGCGTGGGCACGGGCATGGCATTCGATCCGGCGTTCTACTACTATCGCCCGGTCAGCACCCGCGCCGCCCACGGCTACGGTCCCGTGCTGCTGGCCGGAGCCGAGATCATCGCGATGAACAGGAAGTACAAGTTCGGCCTGAACGACAGCGGCTTGATGTACCAGGGGCCGCGCTAGACGTAAGGGAGGCCGCGCGGCCTCCACTCTTTACTTATTTCGCCATCTTCTTCAACTCGGCCGCCGCCAGCAGGAAGCCGCCGACGCCGTAGTTATAGCTGGACGAAGGCAGGTAAAATGCCGGCTCCGCGCCGGTCTGCTGTATCCCGCCCAGGCGGCCGTCCGCATACACATTCTTCAGCAAGCCCGCCCATGCACGCTCGATCACCGGGCGATAGGTCTTCGCATCCAGATAGCCATGGTTGACGCCATACGCCATGCCGAACACGAACAGCGAAGCGCCGGAGGTCTCCGGCAGCGGATAGGTCGCCGGGTCCAGCAACCCGGCGTGCCACTGTCCGTCCGGCCCCTGTATCTGCGCGATCTTTGCGGCCATCTGCTGCAGCTGCTGGATGTAGAACGGCCGCTGCGGATCGTCGGCCGGTATGTAGTCCAGCGTGCGCGCCAGGCCGCCCATCACCCAGCCCTCGCCACGCGACCAGAAGATCTTCTTGCCGTTGGCCTCGCGCTTGCTCTTGTAGCTGGCATCGCGTGCGTACAGATGCTCCTCCTGATCGTACAGCAGATCGTAGGTCACGCGCCATTGCGTGTGCACGTAGTCGAGGTATTTGCGCTCGCCGGTGGCCTTGTACATCTTGGCCCACACCGGCGGCGCCATGAACAGCGCGTCGCACCACCACCATGGCTGGCGCTCGTCGCCGGGACGCAGTGTCTTCAGGTTGATCAGGCTGTCCAGCTCCGTCCTGGTCGCGGCGATGCGCTCGGGCGACGGCTGCTGGAAGTACAGCTCCAGGTAAGTCTGCGCCACGGCGATATCGTCCGCATTCGGATATGGCGTGCGCAGCTTCCACTCGAACTGATTGGCCATGGCCAGCATGGCGTCGCGGTATTTGGGATCGCCGCTCGATTCCGAGGCGGCCATGAAGCCGGCAAACAGCACCGCCGATGTCCAGATCTTGTCCAGATGGCGCATGGTGCGCGGCAGCTGCCAGTCCGCCACCTTGCGCATGGCCTTGTCGATGGCGGCCGGCGTCAGCGCAGGCGACAGATCTGTAGCCAGAGGACCGGCGTCGGCCGGCGCGTCGCCGAAAAAGCGGCTGGTATCCTTGTCGATGATGGCCTGCATGGCCGGCGTCGGCAGCGGGTAGTTCGCTTGCTGCGCCAGCGTCATGCTGCTGACCAGGCCCAGGGTGACCAGTAAGGCGATTTTCTTCAGTCTCATATTCAGCTCTTGTCCTGTTGTTCAAAACTCTTTTTGGATGGGTCTTCCTTCTGCGCGCGCGGGCCGACCTTGACTGATGCCGCCGGCAAGCCTTGTACGCCTGTGTCGTTTTCCAGCGCCACGGGCACGCCCAGTTTCAGCTGCGCTTTGGAGAAGGTCCAGTCTTTGGCGTCGTAGATATGGCCTCCCTTGGCGGCCTCGATGTCCAGGCCTTCCAGCGCGAAGCGGGTCAGCGGCGCCTCCGGGAAGCCGTCCACCTCGAATGCAGTGGCGGCGCCGCGCGCGTGGATGTTCCAGATACGGACGTCGTGGAAATGGGCGATGCCCTTTTCGCGCGGCACCGGCGTGGCCAGCACTTTCCAGTACGGCGGATAGTCCTTGATGTCGTCCGGGATTTTGGCGTAGCTGTAGCTCGGATTCCAGTTCATGGTGATGCGCAGGACCACCGGCGTGTCTATCATCCTGAAGTCGTGCAGGCGCAGGTTCTCGCCGAAGCCGCCGCGCGTGTGGGCTGACTTGAACAAAATCCCCACCGGCACGCCCTTCAGCGTGGTGATGTTGTAGGCTTCGATATTGCGAAAGCCGCCCGACGTCTCGCTGCCGAAGGTCACGCCCGCCGCGCCGGAACGCACGATGGAATCGCGTATCACCACGTCCTCTGTGCTGCGCCCCACGCGCTGTCCGTCGGAGTCGCGGCCGGCTTTCAGACACAAGGCGTCGTCGTTGACGTCGATGTCGGCATGCTGCACCAATACCTTTCTGGATGAGTCGATGTCGATGCCATCGGTCGATGGTCCCAGTCCGCCCTCGTTGTTGCGTATCACCACACCATCCACGGTGACGTCGCTGGAATAGCAGATGTGCAGGGTCCAGAAGCCGGAGCGGCGCAACTGCAGGCCGCCGCCGACCTTGATCTCCTTCGAATTGAACACCTGGATCAGGCGCGGGCGCTGGGCATCGTAGTCGGAGGCCCAGCGCAGGCCGCGCGGCTCGTAGGTTTTGCGCAGGCTCCAGTAACTGTCCCAGAACACCTTGCCGTCGCCATCGATGACGCCCTCGCCCACGATCGCCGCCTTGTTCTGCTCATAGACGTTGACCAGGGCTGCCGGCCAGCGCATCTCGATGCCGGCTATGCGGGTCGGCATCACCGGATAATCCTGCAGCCGCCGCGAGCCCAGGATGGTCACGCCCTTGTCGATCCTGAGCGTGACGCCGCTCTTGACGAAGATGGAGCCGCTCAGATAAGTGCCCGCTTTAAACACCACCGTGCCGCCATCCCTGGCGGCGGCGTCGATGGTCTTCTGGATCGCGGCCGTGTCCAGCGTGGCTCCATCGCCTTTTGCGCCGAACTGCGTCGCTTCATAATCCCTGGCGGATGCGGCGCCGCCCAGCATCAACAGCATCAGCGCGGCAAAGCGCAGCCATATACCCGGTTTCATCGCCACCTCATGGATTGGTTACGGACAGCAGGCGCACCGTGCCCAGCATGCCCGATGGGCGCGGGGTGATCAGGTGCGTGTCCTGCGGGACGAAGCGCTGGCCATAGCGTGCCGACAGCAGCCGGTAATCGGGCCGCTCCTGGCCCGCCATCAGGTTGATCGACAGGTTGGCCACTTGCACCTCGATGCGGTTGGCGCCGGGTTTCAGCAAGGCGCCGACATCAAGCTGGTAAGGTGGATGCCAGATCGCGCCGGCGCGCTGGCCATTGACATAGACCACGGCCGCTTCGCGAATCGGACTGTCCAGCATGGCGCGCATCCCGGACGGCACCGTGGGGGTGGACTCCAGCGGCGTACCGATGCCGAAGTCCAGCTTGATACGGCCGCCTTTCAACTGGGCGGCGTCCAGCGCAACGTCCTTGCGGTAGACACCGATGCCCGAGTAATAGCGCGTGGCCGCGTCGTCGGCCCAGGAACCCAGTTTGGCCAGACCACGCGGCTGCTCCAGCGCGCCGCCGGCGCCAGGGAAGCTCAGTTGCCAGTCGTTGCTCAGGTCAGCCAGCGTGACGATCGTGGGTGCGGCCGTCGGCGAGGTGCCAGTCGCCTTGACGCTGTCCGACAGCACCAGCACGCGCGATTCGTACGGCGCCAGCACCAATCCCATCGACGGCACAACCTGGGCTGGCGTCACCGATCCATCATGCGGGTTCCACCAGGCGGCGTTGGCGCGTCTGGCGGCCACGGTGGCCGTGGTGCGGATTTCGCGGTTGCTGGTGTTGGCGATGAAGTAGATGTCGCCGTCGGCCAGCTTGCGGCGGATGAAGCCCAGGCCGGCCGCTTGCGACGCCGCGCGGAAGTCAGGCGCCACCGCCTTGCCGATTGCCGCGCCCAGCGCCACGTCGTCCGCCACCAGCTGCACGCCGGGCATGCTAAACAGCTGTTCGCTCAGTTTGCGTACCTTGGCGGTGACGGCGGCAGCGTCCGCGTAACCCGGCGCCAGCGACGGTTTGCTGCCCACTGCAATCAGCTTGCCCCCTGCGCTCACATGCCTGATCAGCCTTTCCAGCGTATCCGGGGCCATGCGCGTGGTGTGCGGCAGCACGATCAGCGGATAATGCTTGCCGCTGTCGCGCAGCGCCTCGGCATCGAGGAAATCGACGTTGTGGCCGGCGTCCAGGATCTGTTCCATCAGGACCGGGGTGACGAAGTGGGGCATCTCCGCCGACAGCGAGACTTTGGCCGGTCTGGTTTCGGCGTAGGCGTCATCGTTGGGCAGCAGCAGCGCAACGTCGTTGGCCGGCTCGCCCTGACGCAGCAGATAGCTGGTGCGCGCCAGGTAGGAGGTCACGTCCGGCATCACGTTCCACCAGGGCTGGTGGTTGTTGAACACGGCCGCCGCATAGAAAGCATAGCCGGGTTCCTGCACGCCGGGCGGGGTGTAAGGCCAGCCGTGGCCGATGAACAGATTCACGCCCTGCAGCAGCATGCGGTCGGCTTCCACCTTCATGTCCAGCGGCGTGGCGCTGAAGGCCGGGGAATTCAGCCAGGTCCAGGTCTCGGCCGAGATCACGTTGCGACCGTACAGGTGGCCGGCCGAGGTGGCGAGCCGGGTGAAGGAGAACTGGCGAAATTGCGGTCCCTCGCCTTCCGGCAGCGCCACCAGACGGTTGCTGGACAGGGACACGGCCGGCTCGCCGTAAGTCTGCGAGCGAAAACGCGTGTGATGTTTTCTGGCCCAGTCATCGACCGGCGTCAGATAGCGCTCGTTGACCAGTTCCGTCTGCGTCAGCGCCCAGTCGCGCCGCAGCGCGCCGGCGTCCTGGCCTTGGCCGCCGTAGACCACCGGCAGGTGCGGTTTCAGATCGTAGCCGCGGCGGCGCTGGAATTCGGCCAGGAAGTCGTCGGTCCAGTCGGTACCATACACCTCAAGGCTGTCCGAGAACACGGCATAAGGTGGTTGGTCGCCGAAGGCGCGCAGCAGCGGTTCCGCCACCTGATCCAGATGATGGTCGATGGCGCTGCGGCTCAGGTGATCGAGCACGAAGCCTTCGGCGCCCAGGGCGGCGCGCTTGACTTGCTGGGCGGTGCGGCTGGCGATGTAGAACACCGCCACGCGTGCGCCATCGGCCGGCGCGAACTGCGCGCGGCCATTGGCTTGGGCGGGTGCGGCCAGTTTAAGGGCGGTGGCGTCGAATTTCCTGGCGTCGCCGCTGCCGACGAAGATCGCCACCAGACGTTCGCCGCTGCCGATCGACGGCAGCGCCACCGAGTCGGCGCCGGCAGGCAAATCGACCGGTGCGACGCGCATGCGCGATGCGGCCTCCGTCACCGGCACGTGCGGGCCGCCATAGGGCCAGCCGCTGGCCAGCGTCATGTCGACGCGCAGCTTGTGCTCATGCGCTTTCTGGTTGACGAAGCTGACGGCGTCCAGGAATTCCGGCGACAGATACGGCAGGTTGCGGATGCCGCGCGACGGATCGTCCAGCTCCATCGGATAGACCGGCTGGATCTCGAATCCGCCGAAGCCGCCCTGCTTCATGGCCAGCATCTCGCGTTCCAGCTGCGGCTTGACCACGGCCGGACCGAACCACCACCAGCGCACCATCGGGCGGGCATCGTCCGGCGGCGCGGCCAGATGGCGCTGCACCTCGGCGACAGTCGAGAAATGGGTAACGCCGTCGGCTGCATTGCCATCGGCGGCGCCCGCCACAGCGGCAGCGGCCAGCGCGCGACCCGGCGCGACGCCTTCGATGCTGGCCGCAGTGCCTGGCGGCGCCGCATCGGCCGCCGGCATGGCCCGGCCGTGCGCTGCGGCAGTCAGGCAAGTGGTGAAGATCAGCAGGCGGCAAGCCGCCCGCCCACGCGGGGTATGCTGGTTCATGAGCGTGACCACCGGCGCTTAGACGATGCCGCTGCTGCTGGCGCCCGCCCTGGCAGGACGCGCGACTGCCGCCTGCTCGCGATAGCCGGCCGCACGATAAGCGCCGACCGGATCGATCGCGCCGCCCGAGCGCTGGCGCGCCATCGCCAGAATCGGGCTGACGTCGGTGCGGAAAGCCTGCTTCAGCGTCTGCGCCGCCTGCAGCACGTCATTGGCTTCCTGATGACCGCGCAGCGCCGCGCGGTCCACCAGCGCCGCCTGGACATAAGCACGCTGCACTTCCACCGCGCTGCTCATCAGGCTCTCGATCGGGTCGGTGACGTTGTGCGACTGATCCAGCATATTCGCGGTCTTGAACGAAGCGCCCTCGCGCTGCGCTGCGTCGGCCAGCTCGTTAAACACCAGGAACAGCTGGAACGGATTGATCGAGCCGGAATCCAGATCGTCGTCGCCGTACTTGCTGTCGTTGAAGTGGAAACCACCCAGCTTGCCGAACTGCGCCAGCCGCGCGACGATCATCTCAATGTTGGTGTTCGGCGCATGGTGGCCGAGATCGACCAGGCACTTGGCCTTCGGCCCAAGTTGCTGGGCGCAGGCGAAGCTGGTACCCCAGTCGGCGATGGTGGTCGCGTAGAAGGCCGGCTCGAACAGCTTGTGTTCGATGAAGACCTGCCAGTCGTCGGGCAGCGCCGCGTAAATGGAGCGCATGCTGTCCAGGTAGCGTTCGAGCGACCCCCGAAGATTGTGCTGGCCGGGGAAATTGGCGCCGTCGCCGATCCACACCGTCAGCGCTTTCGAACCCAGCGCACGTCCCAGCTCGATGCAATCGATATTGTGCTGCACGGCCTGCGCACGGGTGGCGGCGCTTTGCGCGGTCAGGCTGCCGTATTTGTAGCTGTGCTCCTGGCCCTGCTGGTCCTGGAACGTATTCGAGTTGACCGCGTCGAAGTACAGACCATGGCTTTCGGCCTGTTCCCGCAGTGCTTTGGGATCATCGGTTCGGTCCCACGGGAAGTGCAGCGAAATGCCCGGCGTAGCCCGGGTCAGTTGGTGGATCACGGCGCAGTCATCGAGTTTTTCGAAGACGTTGCGTGGCTCGCCCTTGCCGGGGAAGCGGGCAAACCGCGTGCCGCCGGTGCCGGCGCCCCAGCTGGGCAGGGCCACGGCGAATTGCTGGGCGTGGACGGTCAGGGTTTCGATATCGACGCCGCGACGCGACAGCACGCCGGCCAGGGCGTCGTAATCGGCGTGCAGATTGGCCTGCAACTGGCCGTTGTGTCTGGCGACCAGATTTTGGTCGATGATGGTGCTCATGATGTCTCCTTCATATTGTTATCGCCCCTTTCGGGAGCTGCCGGCAAATTCCTGAGCGGCGATCTTAACGCGTAAATGCCCCAGCGTTGCCCGCATCGACGTTCAAGATATTGCCGGTACTCTTGCCCGCCTTGTCCGAGGCCAGGAAATACACGGCTTCCGCGATATCTTCCGGCAGCACGCTCAGTTTCAGCATGCTGCGCTGGCGGTAGAACTCTTCCACATCATCCGCACCGATCTTGTTCGATTGCGCGCGCTCTTCCTTCCACTTGCCGTCCCAGATGCGCGAACCGCGGATCACCGCGTCCGGATTCACCACGTTGACGCGGATGCCATGCGCCGCGCCTTCCAGCGCGATGCAGCGCGCCAGATGAATCTCGGCCGCCTTGGCGGTGCAGTAAGCCGAGGCGCCGGCCGACGCCACCAGGCCGTTCTTGCTGGCGACGAAGACCATGGCACCGCCCAGCTTCTGCTGCTTCATGATACGGAAGGCGGCGCGGCTGACCAGGAAGTAGCCCTTGACCAGAATGTCCTGATTGCGGTTCCACACCTCCAGCGTGGTGTCTTCCAGCGGCGCCGACGAGGCGATGCCGGCGTTCGAGATCAGCAGATCGACGCCGCCGAACTGCAGCGCCGACGCTTTCAGAATCTCGTCCACAGCCTCTTCGCTGGTAATATTGGCCACCACGCTGGCGACGTTGTCCTTACCTGCCACCTTGGCCAGCGCACCTTGCGCCTCCGCCAGCGCCTCGGCATCGATATCGGTCAGCAGCACGCAAGCGCCTTCCTGCAGCAACTGCTTCGCCACCGCCTGGCCGATGCCGCCGGCGCCGCCGGTCACCAGCGCGATACGGCCGGCCAGCGATTTCGGCTTGGGCATGCGCTGCAGCTTGGCCTCCTCAAGCAGCCAGTATTCGATGTCGAACGCTTCCTGCTCCGGCAGTCCGACATACTTGTCGACACCATTCGCGCCACGCATCACGTTGATGGCGTTGACATAGAACTCGCCGGCGATACGCGCGGTGGCCTTGTCCTTGGCGAAGGACAGCATGCCGACGCCGGGGATCAGGTAGATGATCGGATTGGCGTCACGCACCGCCGGGCTGTTGGCACGCTTGCAGCGCTCATAGTAGGCCGTGTAGTCGGCGCGATACGCCTCCAGCGCCGCATCCAGGCCGGCCACAAGCTTGTCGAAATCCGGCTGCGCCGGGTCGAAATCCACCACGAACGGACGGATCTTGGTGCGCAGGAAGTGGTCCGGGCAGGAAGTGCCCAGCGCCGCCAGCGGCTGCAGGTCGCGGCTGCAGACGAATTCCAGCACCGCGTCCTGATCGTCGAAGTGACCGAGCTTGAATTCGTCCTTGCTGATTTTGCCGCGCAGCAGAGGCATTAGCCTGGCCGCAAATGCCGCGCGCTCCTCGGCCGGCAAAGGCTGCGCCACGGCGCCGCCGAACGATGGCTGCCGGACGTGCGCATCCAGCCACTCGCCGGCGCGCTTGATCACCGCCAGCGTATTTTCGTAGCAGGACCTGGCCGTATCGCCCCAGGTGAACAGGCCGTGGCCCTCCAGGATGATACCCTTCAGCGCCGGATTGGCCTTCGAAACTTCTTCCAGTTTCAGACCGAGGTCGTAGCCGGGACGCTGCCACGGCAGCCAACCCAGTTCGCCCTCGAAGATTTTCTGCGTCAGCTCGCGGCTGTTGGCGCAGGCGGCGATGGCGATCACCGAGTCCGGGTGCATGTGGTCCACGTGCTTGCGCGCGATGTAGGCGTGCAGCGGCGTGTCGATGCTGGCCGCGCGCGGATTCAGGTTGAAGGTGCAGTGCGGCAGATAGCTGACCATCTCGTCCTCATGTTCCAGGCCGCGGTAGCGCTGCTTCAGTGCCCGCAGCTTGTCCATGTACAGGGTCGAGAAGCCATCCAGCTTGATGCTGCCCAAGTCGCCGCCGGAGCCCTTCACCCACAGCACCTCCACTTGCTCGCCGCTGAGCGGATCGGCCATCATGACCTTGGCCGAGGTATTGCCGCCGCCAAAATTGGTGATGCGCAGATCCGATCCGAGCAAATTGGAGCGGTACAACAGCAACTCCGGCTCGCTCATCTGAGCGGCCAGGCTGTCGTCCCACAGGGAGCTGATCGGTTCTTTCTGCTTCGGTACATTCATTGCTGATCTCCGTTGGTATGTGTCCTGTTTTGCCGGGCTGGCAAGCGCAGTCAGTAGAAATCAGCGGGCCGTGAGTGTCAATCGGCGACTGATCAAGAAGATGAGCAAGGCCGAAATAATCAACAAGTTGAGCGCCCCGCAAAATGCCGACCCAAACAATCACCAGATTGATCAAGTGCTGATTGACGGCGGTTTTCGAAGTGAATAATCTAAATAAATAAAACGACAACCTGGCTCTGCGGGTTGCGAGACAAAACTGGAGACGAAAATGATCAATCACAAGCGCCGCAAACGTTTGTTGAAATTATTAGCGGAGCACCAGAGCGCCACCGTGCCGGAACTGGTGGAATGGCTCAACGCCTCACCGGCCACGGTGCGCCGCGACATCAGCTGGCTGGCGGCGCGCAGCCTGCTGACGCGCACCCGCGGCGGCGCCGCCAACCTGGAACAGAAAAAGCGCGCCTATCCGCTGACCAGCGAGACCTTCCAGCACAACATACAGTGCCACGCCGAACGCAAGCGCGCGATCGCGCGCTACGCCGCCAGCATGTGCAGCGAAGGCGAAACCATCATCATCAACGGCGGCACCTCCACCTTCATGATGGCGGAATTCCTGGTCGATCAGCACCTGAAGATCCTGACCAACTCCTTCCTGATGGCGGAACGCCTGCTGACTTCCAGCGAAAACGAGATCATCGTCCCCGGCGGCCAGGTCTACCGCGAACAGAACGTGATCCTCAGCCCCTTCGACAACGACATCACCCAACACCACTACGCGGCCAAGATGTTCATGAGCGCCTACGGCCTGTCGCTGCTTGGCCTGATGGAAGCCGACCCGCTGCTGATCCAGGCCGAAAAGCGCCTGATCTCGCAGGCCGAGGAACTGATCGTGCTGGCCGACAGCTCCAAGTTCGCCAAGAAGGCCGGCTTGATATTGTGTGGACTGAACCGCGTGTCCTGTGTTATCACCGATACCCATGCGTCGGAGTCGGCGGTGCAGCTGCTGGAGCAGCACGGCGTAAAAGTGGTGACGGTGGAGCCGGAACCGGTGCCGGCCATGATTTCGCCGGCCAGTTTCAGCAGCGCCTTCGACTACCAACTGACCGACCTGTATCAGGAGATTTCGCATTGAAACTGAATAAATTATTGAGCGCCCTGTCCACGGCGGCGGCGCTGCTCGCGGCAGGCACGCTGGCCGGCTGCGGCAAGCACGAAGCCGACGGCAAGGTACGCATCGCCATGGTGGTCAAGAACCTGGGCAACGGCTTCTTCGATGCCGCCCACCGTGGTGCGGACGAGGCGGCGGCCGAGCTGAAAAATGTGGAAATCATTTATACCGGACCGACCACGCCCAGCGCCGAAGGCCAGATCGAAATCATCAACTCGCTGATCGGCCAGAAGGTCAACGCCATCGTCATCTCGGCCAACGATCCCAACGCGCTGGTGCCGATCGCGAAGAAGGCCATGCAACGCGGCATCAAGGTGTTGTCCTTCGACAGCGGCCTGGCGCCGGAGGGCCGGCTGATGCAACTGAATCCCTCCAACGCGGAACTGATCGGCGAGAAGCAGATCCAGATGGCGGCGGCGGCCGTCGGCGGCGCCGGCGAGATCGCCATCCTGTCGGCGTCGGCGCAGGCCACCAATCAGAACATCTGGATCGGCGTGATGAAGAAGGTGCTGGAAAAGCCGGAATACGCCAAGCTGAAACTGGTGGCCACGGCCTACGGCGATGACCAGTCGGACAAGAGCTATCGCGAGGCGGTCGGCCTGCTGCGCAGCTATCCGAACCTGAAAGCCATCATTTCACCGAGCACGGTCGGTATCAACGCCGCCAGCAAGGCGGTGGTGGATGAGCACCTGGTCGGCAAGGTGTACGTCACCGGCCTGGGTCTGCCGTCGGAGATGGCCGGTCACGTGAAGAGCGGCGCGGTGCGCGAGTTCGCGATCTGGAATCCGATCGATCTCGGTTACGCCATCACCTACGCGGCCTACGATTTCGTCAAGGGCGATCCCTCGGCCAAACCTGGCGGCAGCGTCAGCGCCGGCCGCATGGGCACCATCGCGCTGGATGCCAGCGGCGACGGCGCCATGGCGCCGCCCTTCGTCTACGACAAGTCGAATGTCGAGCAGTTTTCCAAGATCTTCTAGGCGGTGAGCATGCATATGAATCCGACGGCGCGGCGTGAAAACGCCGCCCGCCCCGCCCTGCGGCGCGATGCCGCGCCGGTGCTCAAACTGTCCGGCGTGAGCAAGCGCTTTGCCGGCATCGTGGCGCTGAACAAGGTGTCGCTAAGCGTGCGTGCCGGCGAAGTGATGGCCCTGGTGGGCGAGAACGGCGCCGGCAAGTCGACGTTGGTCAAGACGCTGACCGGCATCTACCAGCCGGACGAAGGCACGCTGGAGCTGAACGGCCAGCCGCTGCGCTTCCACAACGCCCAGGACGCCACGCGCGCCGGCATCACCGCCGTGCACCAGGAAACCGTGATGTTCGATGAGCTGACGGTGGCGGAAAACATCTACGTCGGCCGCCAGCCCTGCCGCAACGGCGGCCGTATCGACTGGCGCCGCATCGAGCAGGAGGCCGAGCGGCTGTTCGCGCGGCTGGAAGTGTCGCTGCCGGTGCGCGCGCGGGTCAAGGACCTGAGCGTGGCGCAGCGCCACTTCGTCGAGATCGCGCGCGCGCTGTCGCAGGAGGCGCGCGTGGTGATCCTGGACGAGCCCACCGCCGCGCTGTCGCAACATGAGATCCACGAGCTGTACCGGATCATCGGCCAACTGCGCGCGGCCGGCACGGCGGTGATCTTCATCTCGCACAAGTTCGACGAGATCTACGCGGTGGCCGACAGCTACACCGTCCTGCGCGACGGCCAGTTCGTGGCCGAGGGCGCGCTGGACGACATCAGCGAGCAGGAACTGGTGGCGCTGATGGTCGGCCGCGCCGTGCATCAGGCCTATCCCAAGGCCGAGGTGACACCCGGCGAAGTCATACTGGAAGTGGAAAAGTTCTGCCACCCGACCGAGTTCCGCGATGTCAGTTTCCAGCTGCGGCGCGGCGAGATTCTCGGCTTCTACGGGCTGGTGGGCGCCGGCCGTTCCGAGGTGATGCAGGCCCTGTTCGGCCTCAGCGCCGGCGCGCGCGGCCAGGTGCGGATGCATGGCCGGCCGCTGAAGATAGGCTGTCCGGCCGACGCCATCGCCCGCGGCATCGCCTATGTGCCGGAAGACCGCCAGCACCAGGGCGCGCACCTGTCGCTGCCGATACTGCACAACATCACCCTGCCCATCCTGGGCAAGATCGGCTTCGTGCTGCGCGGCCGCCGCCAGCGCGAAAATACCGTGGCACGCCACTACGCCGAGCAGTTGGAGCTGAAGGCGCACAACCTGTGCCAGCTGGTGTCCGAGCTCTCGGGCGGCAACCAGCAGAAGGTAGTGCTGGGCAAATGGCTGGCAACCCATCCGGAGGTGATCATTCTCGACGAGCCGACCAAGGGCATCGATATCGGCTCTAAGGCCGCCGTGCACCGTTTCGTGGCGGAGCTGGTGGCTAAGGGTATGTCGGTGATACTGGTGTCGTCCGAGCTGCCGGAGGTGCTGGGCCTGGCCGACCGCGTGGTGGTCATGCACCAGGGCCATATCGTCAATGAATACAGCCGCGCCGAGGCGACGCCGGAAGTCGTCGTCGCCGCCGCATCGGGCGTCACCGCGGCGCACAAAGCCGCGATAAGCGCGGCGTCGCCGGTGCGCACAGCTGCGCCGGCCACTGAATCGGGAGCATCCACATGAAGCTATTGAAACTACGCGAAATCCAGCTGGCGCTGCTGACGGCGGCGCTGATCCTGCTGGTCGGCTGGCGCGCGCCGGTGTTCCTGAGCGCCGCCAGTCTGGGCAACCTGCTCACCGATTCCACCCTGCTGATCATGCTGGCGCTGGCGCAGATGCTGGTGATCGTCACGCGCGGCGTGGACCTGTCGGTGGCCTCCAGCCTGGCGCTGGCCGGCATGATGTCGGCGCTGCTGGCGTCGCACAATCCCGACCTGCCGCTGCCGCTGGTGATGCTGGCGGCGGCCGCCATCGGCCTGGCGCTGGGACTGGTGAACGGCTATCTGATCGGCTACCTGCAGCTGCCGCCCATCGTGGTCACCTTGGGCACCATGAGCGTCTACCGCGGCATGGTGTTCGTGCTGTCGGGCGGCGCTTGGGTCTCGTCGCACCAGATGCCGGCTGACTTCATCGCCTTCCCGCTCGGGCGGCTGCTGGGCATCACCCACCTGGTGTGGATCGCCGCCGCGACCGTGCTGGCCGCCTGGTTCATCGCGCGCCACAGCCGCTTCGGCCGCGACCTGTACGCGATCGGCAACGAGCCGGCGTCGGCGCGCTACGTCGGCATCCCGATCGCGCGACGGCTGCTGTGGACTTACGGGATCTCGGGCCTGATGGCCGGCCTGTGCGGCTACCTGTGGGTGGCGCGCTACGCCGTGGCCTACACCGAAATCGCCTACGGCTTCGAATTCACCGTGATCGCCGCCTGCGTCATCGGCGGCATCAGCATCGCCGGCGGCTGCGGCAACGTGGCTGGCGCCGCGCTGGGCGGCCTGTTCCTGGCGGTGATCGGCAACGCGCTGCCGGTGGTCAAAGTCTCACCTTTCTGGCAAAGTGCGCTGACCGGCATCGTCATCCTGACCGCTGTGCTGATCAATTCGCGCGGCGGCCGCAGCAAGGGGCGGCAGATCCTGCCGCTGCATCTGAATACCGGGAGCACCGCTTGAACTCGACTTTACTTGAATCCGTGCCTACTACCTCACGCTACGTCATCGCCGATAAACCCGGCTTTAAACTCACCGCCGCGCTGGGCCGCTGGGAAGCCCTGCTCGCCCTGCTGCTGATACTGGCCTTCGTGGTCAACGGCGTACTGCAGCCGGCCTTCCTCGATCCCTACAACCTGGCTGACGGCACCTTCAACTTCAGCGAAAAGGCGCTGATCGCGCTGCCGATGGCGCTGCTGATCATCATCCGCGAGATCGACATCTCGGTGTCCGGCATCCTGGCCTTGTCCTCGGTGGCGATGGGCATGGCCAAGGCGGCCGGTGCGCCGCCGGAAGCGCTGCTGCCGATCGCGCTGGCCACCGGCGCGCTGTGCGGCTGCCTGAACGGCTTGCTGGTGACGCGCTTCGCGCTGCCCTCCATCGTGGTCACCATCGGCACCGTGTCGCTGTTCCGCGGCCTGGCCAGCGTGGTGCTGGGCGATAAGGCCTACACGGGCTACCCGCAGGTCATGGCCGACTGGGGCCAGGGCTACTTCTTCGACGTGATCCCGCGCGAATTCGTGCTGCTGCTGGGGTTTGCCGCGCTGTTCGCGGTGGTGCTGCACGCCACGGCCTGGGGACGCCGCATCTACGCCATCGGCAATAACCCCACCGCCGCGCTGTTCTCTGGCATCGCCGTGCAGCGTTACCGCCTGGCGCTGTTCATGCTGACCGGCCTGATGTCGGGACTGGCCGCCTACCTGCTGACGGGCCGCATCGGCAGCACCCGCCCCAACATCGCCATGGGCTGGGAGCTGGAAGTGATCACCATGGTAATCCTCGGCGGCGTGAGCATCGCCGGCGGCGCCGGCACCATCGGCGGCGTGATGCTGGCGGTGCTGACGCTCGGCACGGTCACCTATGGCCTGTCGCTGGCGAATATCCCGGGCATCTATATGACCATCGTGGTCGGTGTGCTGCTGCTGGTGACCATCGCCCTGCCACGCCTGCTGCGCGGGAAGAAGGTCGCCAAATGACGGCTGATGCGACCGTGGTTCTTGACATCGGCAAGACCAACGTCAAACTGTCGCTGCTGGACCGCGCCGGCGCAGTGCTGGACGAGCGCCGCATGGCCAATGCGGTGCTGCACGACGCCCCGTATCCGCACTACGACACCGACCGCATGTGGCACTGGATGCTGGACGCCATGCGCGCCTTTGCCGGCATGGCGCAGGTGGATGCCATCGTGCCGGTGACCCACGGCGCTACTGCCGCTCTGGTGGACGATGCCGGGTTGGTGCTGCCGGTGCTCGATTACGAGTTCGAGCCGCCGGCGTCGCAGTCCGACTACCGCGCGCTGCGGCCCGGCTACGAAGCCACCCGCTCGCCGCTGCTGCCGGCGGGGTTGAATCTCGGCCGCCAGCTGGTGTGGCTGGCGCAGAGCCATCCCGCCGAATTCCAGCGTGCGCGTCACATCCTCATGTACCCGCAGTACTGGGCATGGCGCTTGTCCGGCATGGCGGCCAGCGAGGTGACGTCGCTCGGCTGCCATACGGATTTGTGGCAGCCGGCGCGCAAACAGTATTCATCGCTGGTCGGGCGCATGGGCTGGAGCGCCCTGTTCCCGCCGCTGCGCGACGCCTGGGCGGTGCTGGGAGAGATCAAGCCCGAGCTGGCGGAGCAGACCGGCCTGCCGCCGCAATGCAAAATCATCTGCGGCATCCACGACAGCAACGCCTCGCTGCTGCGCCATATCCAGACCGCGGCAGACCGGCAGCCACTGAGCGTGCTGTCCACCGGCACCTGGGTCATCGCCGCCGCCATCGGCATGCCGCTGGACGGCCTGCGCGAAGAAGCCGACATGCTGGCCAACAGTAATGCCCTCGGCCAGCCTGTGGCCTGCATGCGCTTCATGGGAGGCCGCGAATTCGCCGAACTGGCCGGCCCCGATGCCGTCGTCTGCAGCGTGGCAGACCTGCAACGCCTGATCGAACAAGGCACCATGGCCCTGCCCTGCTTCTCCGCCGCCGGCGGCCCTTTCGCCGGCCGCGCCGGCAGCACCACCGGCCCGGCGCCGCAAAGCCCGCAGGAACGTTACGCGCTGGCGACGCTGTACTGCGTGCTGATGAGCGACCACTGTCTGACCGCACTGGGCGCCGCCGGCGCGGTGGTGGTGGAAGGCAGCTACACCGGCAATCCGCACTTCGGCCCGCTGCTGGCGGCGCTGCGTCCTAGGCAGACCATCTTCTGCTCCGACGACACCGCCGGCACCACCTGCGGCGGCTGGATGCTGCACCACTGGGGCGAACGGCCCGTCGGCGCCAACACCCTGTGCGCGCCAGCCGATCTTCGCGGCTGGGACGAGTATCGCAAGCGCTGGCTTGCGCTAGTCTGACCAACGCCATGCTTATTTGCATGGAAAAACGCTCCGTTGCGTCAGTTCGGCATCTGAGCGATCTCTATCTTCACACGGGCCAGCGCACAGGCTTCGCCCAGCACCTTCATGTCGCCGATGTGATTGCAGAGCAGCAGCAACAGCTGGGCGTTGAACATTTCGGACTGGCGCGTGTCCAGTCCTTCCTGCGAGTCGCTCAGCATGTCGTACAGCGCTTCAAAGTCGTCGAGATTCTGGCGCAGATTGAGTTGGGTGATCATATCGTCCTCCTGGATAGTTGATGCTTGCATTCTTGCGGTAGTGCTCGCGGTACAACCGCGGCGTGGTGTTGAGCTGGCGCGAAAAGATCATGCGCATCTGCGTCGCGCTATTGAAGCCGCTCTGGAAGGCCACGGTCTTCATCGGTATATCGCTGTCTTCCAGCAGCTTGCGCGCGTGATCGACCCGCAACTGGTCGACAAACACCGACGGCGTCACATGCATATGCTTGGCAAATGCCCGTGAAAAAGTACGCCGGCTTACGCCCACCGCATCGGCAATCTCCTCGATGCTCAAGGCTACGCTGATATTGTCGGTGACGTATTTCCAAACGCGCGTGACCAGGGTTTCCTCCTCCGGCGCCGCCGCCAGATACGGGCTGTATTGCGACTGCCCGCCATCGCGGCGCAGGTAGACGATCAGACGTTCCGCCACCTTGGCCGCCAGCTCGTGGCCCCAGTCCTCGGCCACCAGCGCCAGGCACAAATCGATGCCGGCGCTGACGCCGCCGCAAGTGAACACGTTGCCGTCGCGGACGAAGATCTTGTCCGGCCGCACGCTCAATTGCGGGAATTGTTGGGCCAAACGCGCCGTGTGATCCCAATGGGTGGTCACTTCGCGCCCCGCCAGCAGGCCGGCATGCGCCAGCAGGAACACCCCGTTGCAGACGGCGCCGTAGCGCCCCGCCGCCTGCGCCTGCCGGCCCAGCCAGCCGACCAGCGCCGGCACGGGGCGATAGTCGGGATAGCGCGGTCCGCCGGCCACCAGCAGCAGATCGCTATGGCCGCTGAAATCCTGGTAGCCGTGCGACACCTTGAACTCCATGCCGCTCGAACTGGCCACACTGCCGGCCTGCTCGCCCACCAGGGTCACTTCGTAACGGTCGGCTTCGGCCAGGAACTGATTGGCCTCGCTGAACACATCCAGCGGCCCGGCCACGTCGAGCGCCTGCACGCCATCCAGTATCAGTAAAGTGAGTTTCATCGGACCGCTCCCGCGCGAGATTTAACGGTACAGCGGATCCGGTGCGACGTAGACCGTCACGCCGTCCGCATGCATGGTCTTGGGCAGCAGCGCCGCCAGCGCGATGGCGCGGCTCTGACCATATACCTGGAAGTTCCAGGTGTACTGCTGGCCGCCGACGCTGAAGGTGATGACCTCACCGTTGGTTACCTGCACGTGGCGGGTGTCGCTGCCGATTTCGATCACGCGGCTGGCCGCGCTGGCCGCCGCCGGCGCGCCGTAGTATTTGGCGTCGATTTCGCCCGCGGCGGCAGTCATGCTGTAGGCGCTTGCGGCCAGGGCCATGGCGATCAGGGTTTGGGTACGTAACATGATGAGACTCCTTGTGAAAAAAGACGGGGGTTCAAGAGCGCTGGCGCCAGTGGCACAGCGCGGCAATCAGGCCCAGGGCGATGCCGGACAAGGACACGCCGCTCCAGCCGTAATGGCTCATGGCCCAGCCGCTGGCGGCCACGCCGAGAGCGCCGCCGCCGAAGGTGGCGGTCATGTACAGGCTGTTGATGCGGCCCTGGGCCTTGGGATCGGCGGCAAAGGCGCGGGTCTGGTTGGCCACCAGACCGGCCTGGACGCCGATGTCGAGTACGATCACACCAAGCACCAGCAGCACCAGCGAAGTGGCGGCGCCGGCCAGCAGCAGATAGGACAAGGTGACGATGCCGATCGCCGCGGCGATCACGGCACGCGCGCCCAGCCGGTCGGTGGCGCGTCCGCTGAACGAGGCCGCCAGCGCGCCGGAAGCGCCGATGATGCCGAAGGCGCCGGCCCAGCCGCTGCCCAGGTGCCAGGGGCCGCTGGCCAGCAGCGCCGCCAGGTTGACCCAGAACGCGTTGAAGCAGGCCCACAGCAGCGCCTGGATCAGCATGGAGGCGCGGATGGCGCGGTGGTCGCGCATCAGCGGCCACATCGATTTCAACAACTGGCCGTAGGACAGCGTGGTGCCGGCCATCCCACGCGGCAGCAACAGCGCGGCGGCGATCCCGACCGGCACCATGAATGCCGCCTCGACGCCATACACGGCGCGCCAGCCCCAGGCCGCGCCGACCGCGCCGCTGACAGTGCGGCCCAGCAGGATGCCGACCATGATGCCGCTGACCACCGTGCCGACCGAACGGCCACGCTCGGCCGGCGCCGACATCACCGCGGCAAACGGCACCAATTGCTGCGGCACACAGGCCACCGCGCCCAGCCCGAACGAGGCCGCCATCAGCAGCCCCACGCTGCGCGACAGCGAGGCCACCACCGCCAGCAGCAGCGCCAGCACGATCTGGACCAGCACCAGCTTGCGCCGGTCGTAACGGTCCCCCAGCGGCAGCAACAGCGCCAGGCCGGTGGCAAAGCCCAGCAAGGCCACGCTGGCCACCAGGTCGGCGGTGGCCAGGTCGAGTCCGAGGTCGGCGGCGATCAGCGGCAGAATCGGCTGGATGCAGTACAGGTTGGTGATCACGGCGCCCGCGATCACCGCCATCATCAGGATTCTGGCGCGCGACGCGACCGGCTGGACCGGTACGTCGGCGGGATGGATAGTCTGGGCGCTCACGGCATCTCTCCATTGATTGAAGTCATGACTTGCAGTCTAGATACTTGCGCCCACAAAGAGAATCCCATAAGATCGGGAATCACTCTTCCAAAATTTGATAGGATCTCGTATGGACCGCCTGGAATCCATGTCCATCCTGGTTGCCGTGGTGGATGCCGGCAGCCTGTCCGCCGCCGCGCGCAAGCTGGAAATGCCGCTGGCCACCGTCAGCCGCAAGCTGGGCGAGCTGGAGAGTCACCTGAACACCCGGTTGCTGCTGCGCACCACGCGCCAGCTGTCGCTGACCGAGGCCGGCGCCTCGTATGTGGGCGCCTGCCGTCGCATCCTCGAGGAAATCGGCGAGGCGGAACGCACCGCCACCGGCGAATACGCCATGCCCAAGGGGGAATTGGTGGTGACGGCGCCGGTGGTGTTCGGCCGCCTGCACATGGTGCCGGTGGTGGCGGAATTCCTCGCGCAGTACCCGGAAATCAACATCAACCTGGTGCTGACCGACCGCGTCACCCACATGATGGAAGAACAGATCGACGTCGCCCTGCGCATCGGCCAGCTGCCCGACAGCAGCATGATGGCGGTGCGGGTCGGCAGCGTGCGCCGTGTGATCTGCGCCAGCCCCGCCTACCTCGCCGCGCACGGCACGCCGAAAACGCCGCGCGAGCTGTCGGCGCACGACTGCATCACCTTCGAGGTGCTGGCATCCAAGCGCGCCTGGGTGTTCGGCGCCGGCAAGACGGAACTGTCGGTGCCGGTGCACTCGCGGCTGTCGGTCAACACGGCGGAAGCGGCCATCGATGCGGCCACGCTCGGCGTGGGCCTGATCCGCGTGCTGTCCTACCAGGTGGCGGAGTCGCTACGCCGGCAAAGCTTGCAGGTGGTGCTGGACCACTACGAGGCCGAGCCCCTGCCCGTCAGCCTGATGCATAAGGGCCAGTCGCCGTTGCCGCTCAAGCTGCGCGCCTTTCTCGACTTCGTGGCGCCGCGCCTGCGCGGGCGCATCGCCTCCCCGCTGATCAGCGGCGTAGCGACAGCGAGCGGTTGAGGGCGCTGTAGGCATCCACCAGTTGCTGGCGGCTGAAGGTGCGGTTCAAGCCGCTGGGATTCGGCAGCAGCCAGACGCGGCTCGGGCCGAGCGGCTGGTCCTGCGCGCCCCAGGCCGCGTCGCGCTGGCCGGTGATGCCGAGATAGGCCGCCTTGCCGAGAAAGGCGATGCACTGCGGCCGGTAGCGCGCCAGCTTGTCCAGCAAGGCCGCCGCCGACGCCGCGAACTCTTCCTGCCGCAGCTGGGCCGCGCTGTGGGTCGGCCGCGCCACCGCCGTAGTCAGGCCGATGCCGTAGGCAAGCACGTCGCGGTCCTCGCCCGGCACCAGTCGGTGCGGTGTGAAGCCGGCCTCGTGCAGCACCGGCCAGAAGCGGTTGCCGCGGCCAAGAAAATGGTGACCGCAGGTGGCCGCCTCGACGCCGGGATTAATACCGCAAAACACCACGCGCAGCGCCGGTGCCAGGATATCGGGCAGCGCTACAAAATCCTCAATGTTTGACATGTGCAAATAGTCGATTATGGCCCCGCGCGACGCGCGATTTGCACGCCTGTCCCCAAACCGCCGACGATTGGCCGCCATCCCGCCCAGCCCGGGATTTAATTTACAAATGCAATAAACCATACTGGGCTTATCGTATTCTCCACAAGGAATCATCATGAGCAAGCCCATCTTGCGCCTGGCCGCACTGGCCGGCGCGGCCGCGTTGCTGGCCGGTTGCGCCAGCAACGGTGGCCTGACACCGCAGGCGCGGTTGTACGACCCCGACCAGTTGCCGTCCCAGGCCGCCCTCGGCCAGTCCCCGCTGTCGCCCGCCGCCTGGCCGCAGCGCGACTGGTGGCGCCGCTACAGCGACGCCCAGCTGGACCGCTTGATCGAGGAGGCCCTGGCCGGCAGTCCCACCCTGCGCGCCGCCGCCGCG
>NZ_SPVG01000178.1 GCF_004614165.1 Duganella callida
GCGTGACGGCGGCGCCATCCCTGCCGGCGTCGCCACCGGTGAAAGAGCGCGGCAAGGCGGCACCCTTGCCATCCATGCACGAGGCGGAAACCGGGCAGCCCGGCGAAATCAAGGCGGCGGGGCAGGCGCGCAAGTCGGCCCAGGCCGCCGCCTCATCGCCGGCCCCTGGCGCGTCCGAGGAGGCGGGCGAGCCGCAGCGCATTGCCGGCGTCTGGGTTTCGCCGTCCGGCAAGCCGATCAAGGCGCCCGCCCCGGCGACGGACGCTGCGGTACCGACCAACATCGCCCAGGCGCTGATGCCGCTGGCGCCCTTGCCGCTGCCCAAGGGCGTCAAGCGGCCGGCGCCGGTATCGTGTGCGCCGGGCGGCATGCCGGCCAAGGAATGCGTGGCGCTGGACCGTCACAACGAAGAACTGACGAGCAAGCTGAGCGAGCTGGAAGGCAAGCTGAAGGCGCTGCAAGGCGCGCTGGGTGGCGCCGCCGCCGCGGCCGCGCCGGCCTCTGCCGCCAAACCGGCGACGCCATCATCCGCCCCGTCCGTCGCACCGCCTGCGGCGTCGGGCCACGGCGAGGCGCCAGCCAAGGCCGACGCGCATGACAAGGATGCGCCGGCAGGCGCGAGTACGGCGGCCAGCCTGTCCGGCCATGGCGAGCAGGAAGCCCATGCGGCCAAGGTTGAAGCTCCGGCAGGCGCAAGCGCGGCGGCATCAGCCGCAGCCGGCGAGGCGGCGAGCGCTCCCGCCAAGCCGCCGGTGCCGACCAAGCAGGTGCGTGTCCTGCCCAAATTGAAATACAAAAAGGAAAAGCCGCCAGAAGAGCCGAGCAGCATGCTGCCGCTGGCCTTGGCTGGCGCCGGCGTGCTGGCGCTGCTCGGCGGCGGCGTCTTCTGGTGGCGCCGCAAGCAAAAGCAGGCCGGCAAAGGCCCGCTGAAAATCTGGCAAGGCTTCCGCAAGAAAAAAGCCGCGGAACCTGTCCCCGCCGAAGAAGAAATCACCCCCGAATCCGTGATGCAGTAGATCGGGGGCAGAGCCGACTTGGGCATAAGCTTATAGCTGTAAGCTCTGACTCGGCGGTTGCTTCTCGGGTATAGTGTTTGGCGCCATTTTTCCCATCCTTGAAAGAGCCACAATGAGCGCAGCAGATCAGTATCAAGCATTCAAGCAACTCGGCCTTAAACTCGATATGTCGCGCGGTAAGCCGGCGCCGGAGCAGTTGAACCTGTCGAATGCGCTGCTCGACGCGCTCGACGGCTATAAGGGCGCCGATGGCACCGATCTGCGCAATTACGGCGGCACCGTCGGTATTCCCGAGGCGCGCGCGCTGTTCGCGCAGCTGCTGGATGTGCCGGCCGCGCAGGTGGTGGTCGACGGCAGCGCCAGCCTGTCGCTGATGCACGATGTGATCGTCTACCATCTGCTGAACGGCGCGCCCGGCCATGCGCCGTGGGTGCGGGAGCCGGTCACCTTCCTGTGCCCGGTCCCCGGCTATGACCGCCACTTTTCGATCTGCGAGGCGCGCGGCATCAAGATGATCAATGTGCCGATGAACCAGCAGGGTCCGGACATGGATCTGGTCGAGCAGTTGGTCGCGCAAGACGCCAGCATCAAGGGCATGTGGATCGTGCCCAAGTATTCCAACCCGGGTGGGGTGGTGTTTTCCGATCAGGTGGTCGCGCGCCTGGCGGCGATGAAGACCGCCGCGCCCGATTTCCGTCTGATGTGGGATGACGCTTACCGCTTCCATCACCTGGGCGAGCACAAGCTGGCCGTGGCCAATATCCTGGATGCCTGCGCCAAGGCCGGCAATCCGGACCGCGCGTTTGTGTTCGCGTCGTCGTCGAAGGTAAGCTGGGCCGGCTCCGGCATCGCCGCGCTGGCCGCGTCGCCGGCCAACATCGCCTGGTGGACCAAACATGCCGGCATCCGCAGCATCGGCCCGGACAAGATCAACCAGCTGCGCCACGTCCAGCTGCTGAAGGATGTGCCGACCCTGGAAGCGCTGATGGAACAGCATCGCCAGCTGCTGAAACCGAAGTTCGATGCGGTGCTGGAACAGTTCCAGCAGCATCTGGGCGAGGTGCCCGGCGTCTCGTGGACCCGTCCGGAAGGCGGCTATTTCATCGATCTGGTGACGCCGGACGGCGCCGCCAGGCGCACGGTGGCGCTGGCCAAGGAGGCCGGCATCACGCTGACTCCGGCCGGCGCGGCGTTCCCCTACGGCGTCGATCCGAAAGACCGCCACATCCGCATCGCGCCGAGCTTCCCGTCGCTCGACGAGATCACCAAGGCGGCGCAGGGCATTGCGCTGTCGTTGAAGGTGGCGCTGGCCAGCTGATAAAACAAAAGCGACCCGCGGGTCGCTTTTTTGTTGGGGCGATGATGGCTTATTGGCGCGCCATGCCGGGAATCTGGTTCATCCACGGATCGGCGATGTCGCGGATTTCGCGGTCGTTGGCCAGGATCTGTTTCAGCAGGTCGATCTTGCGCAGACGCTGGGCGCCGCTCAGGGCCGGCACGCCGGTTTCGCTGGCGCGCGCCTGGTCGGCGCACTGGCCTTCCAGTTTGCTCAGGCCATTCCAGTCTCCCATGCGCGCGGCGGCCGCCATCTGGTTGGTCAAACCGGCAATGTTTTCGTACATCGAGAGGACTTCGGAAGAGGTCATTCTGCTCACCCTGGCTTTGAGTTATCCTGCGGACGGATTACCGCATGTCTGGATTAACGTCGGCTTAACGGGGAACTTTAGGGTTTTTTGAAAAAAAATCGAAAAAAATCCGCCTGGGGCAAAACAGGCGGATTTTGATGTGGAAAAAATAACTTCAGGCGACCAGCTCATCCAGGCCGGCGGCCAGTTCGTCCGGCGGCGGCATGTCATCGATCAGGGCATCGTCGTCCAGGCCCAGTTCCTCGGCCAGATCGACCGGGTAGCAGGCTTCGATTTCCTCGTCGCTCAGATCGGCCTGGGCCACGCGCGCGCGCCAGGCCGCCAGGGCGACCACCGCGGCCAGCCGGTTCAGCTCGCCGTTATGCATCGGTTCGGGGTAGGCGGCGATGGTTTCCGAGAAGGTGGGCGGGAATTTCCAGCGTTTGGCCAGTTCGGCGCCGACGTCGGCGAAGGTATAGCCCAGCGATGCCCGTTCGGCGTCGAGGCGGCGCGAATCCATCGGCCCGGCCACTTTGTCCAGCGCCATCGCCTGTTCCGGCGCGGCCGAGTGCAGCACCAGCTGGCCGATGGCGTGCATCATGCCGATGGTGAAGGCGAGGTCAGTGTTTTCCTTGGTCTTTTTGGCAATCCACTTGGCGCACACGGCGGTGTGCAGGCTGTATTTCCAGAACTGCTTGAGGTCCAGGCCCGGCACGGTCTTGAAGCCGCTGACCAGGCCGGAGCTGATGACCAGCGTGCGGACGGTGACGAAGCCCAGCATCAGCACGGCGTCCTCGACGGTGCCGATGCTGCGCGAGACGTGGTAGTAGGCCGAATTGGCCAGACGCAGCAGCTTGGCGCTCAGCACCGGATCCGTCGACAATTTCTTCGCAATCTCTTCGGTCGAGACGCTGGCCTTGTCGAAACTGCTGATCAGCTCTTCCACGACCTTGGGCGCGGTAGGCAACGCAGTTGGATTCTGGAACAGGGCATCAAGTTTCATATTTATCTCCTTGGTGATTAGCGCGTTGCTATAGGCTAACTATATAGCGATTCCAGCGGCGATAGAAGTGCTTTGATGGCGATTCGTCGCTTTTCAGTGCTAGCCCATCCTCCTATACTGCCGGCATGGAAATCGAAAAAATCACCCAGACCACGCTCGATCATTATGAACGCACGGCCGAGCAATTCTTCGCCGGCACTATCGACCACGACGTCAGCCAGAACATCGCCGCCTTGCTGGATGCGATCGACACGCCGGCGCCTTGCACCTTGCTGGACCTCGGTTGCGGGCCGGGACGCGACTTGAAGGTGTTCCGCGAAAGGGGGCACCACGCGATCGGCATCGATGGCGCCCAGCGCTTCGTCGACATGGCCCGCGCCTACAGCGGTTGCGAAGTCTGGCGGCAGGACTTTGTGCAACTCGAGCTGCCGGCGCAGTATTTCGACGGCATTTACGCCAACGCCTCGCTGTTTCATGTGCCGAGCGCGGCGCTGCCGACAGTACTGAAGGCGTTGCACGCCGCGCTCAAGCCGGGCGGCATCCTGTTCAGTTCGAACCCGCGCGGCCACAATCAGGAAGGCTGGCATGGCCCGCGCTACGGCAGCTATTACGATTACGAGACGTGGGAACGTTACCTGACCGCAGCAGGTTTTATCCCGGTGCACCATTACTACCGTCCCGCCGGTTTGCCGCGCGATCAACAGCCTTGGTTGGCCAGTGTTTGGAAGCGCACAGAAGCTCGTCCATGAAGCGACTATAGTGAACTCCATGCATGCAGCACTTTGCTGTGTGTCCTTTAGCTTCAACACTTATCAAGGAGTTCATCATGAACAAGGACCAAGTCAAAGGTAAAGCCAAAGAAGTCGGCGGTAAAATCCAGGAAGAAGCAGGCAAGCTGGTCGGCAGCTCGGAGCAGCAAGCCAAGGGCCTGAACAAGCAGGCTGAAGGCAAAATCCAGAAAGGCTATGGCGACGCCAAGGACGCCGCTGAAGATATCGTCAAAGGCAACCGCAACTGATTGCGGCAGCGCTTAAAAAAACAGCCGCTGAGATCAGCGGCTGTTTGCTTTTTTACTTGCCCGATTCCGGCATCAGATTCTTCTTGAAGAAGGCTTCGATGTTGCCGTACACGTGGCGCTGCGGCGCGCGGCCGGAGATGCCGTGCTTGGCGCCCGGGTAGGTCATCAGATCGAAGTGCACGTTGCGCTTGACCAGCGCGTCGATCATGCGCGTGGTGTTGGTGAACAGCACATTGTCGTCGGCCATGCCATGCATCAGCAGCAGCGGCGATTTCAGTCCGTCCACGTGCGAGTATACGCCGCTGTAGTCGTAGCCGGCCGCGTTTTCCTTCGGCGTGCCCATGAACTGCTCGGTGTAGTGGGTGTCGTACAGCGACCAGTCGGTCACCGGCGCCACCGACACGCCCATCGCGATCTTGTCCGACGCTTCCGACAGCAGACGCAGGGTCATGAAGCCGCCATAGCTCCAGCCGAACACGCCGATACGCTTGGCGTCCACGAAACTCTGCTTGCCCAGCCACTCGATACCGGTCAGCTGGTCTTCCACTTCCACGCGGCCCAGCTGGTGGTAGTTGGCATCGGTGAAGGCGCGCTCGCGGCGGAACGAACCGCGGTTGTCCAGGCGCCAGACGATGAAGCCCTGCTGCGCCATGTACTGGTCGAACAGGTTGCCCCACTTGCGCGAGACGTGCTGCGAGTGCGGGCCGCCGTAGGTGGACAGGAACACCGGATACTTCTTCGACGCATCGAAGCCGGCCGGCTTGACCATCGAGTAGTACAGCGTCTGGCCATCCTTGGCCTTCATGGTGCCGTACTCGGTCTTCAAGTGCGCGTCGAGGAACTTGTAGTACGGATGGCTGGCGTTCAGCTCGTTGTGCTCCAGCCAGTCGATCATCTTGCCGTCGGGCGCGCGGATGCTGACTTGCGGCGGCGTGTCCGGATTCGAATAGGTGTCGACGAACACTTCGCCATTGCGGGCGAAGGCCGAATCGTGCCAGCCGTCGCCCTGGGTCACGCGCACCGGCTTGTCGGCGCTGCTGCCGTCCAGCTTGAGCATATAGGTCTGGCTGTCGACCACGTTGTCGCGGTTCGACTGCACGAACACGCGGCCGTTCTTTTCGTCCAGCGCCAGCAGGCGGTCGATGCCCCATTCGCCCTTGGTGACGGCGTGCTGCAGCTTGCCGTTCATGTCGTACAGGTACAGGTGCTTGCGGCCGCTGCGCTCGGACGACCAAACGAAGCCCTTGTTGTTCGACAGGAAGCGCAGGTCATCGAAGATGCTGACCCAGGTCGGCGAGGTTTCGGTGATCAGCACCTTTTGCTGCAGCGAGGCGGCATCCACCGACACCAGCTCCAGCTTCTTCTGGTCGCGGCTCTGGCGCTGGAACAGCAGCGACTTGCTGTTGCCGGCCCAGTCGGCGCGCACCAGATAGATGTCCTTGTTGGCGCCCAGGTCGACGTCGCGGATCGCGCCGGTTTCCGGCGAAACGATCTTCAGCTCGACCAGGACGTTCGGATCGCCGGCGGCCGGGTAGCGCTGCTCGACCACCTCGGTGCGGTCGGCGAAGATTTCAAAGCGGCGCACCACCGGCACCGGCGCCTCGTCATAGCGCTTGAAGGCGATGGCGGAATCGTCCGGCGCCCAGTAGTAGCCGGTGGTCTGCGCCATTTCCTCCTGTGCCACGAATTCGGCTTCACCGTTGTGGATGGTGCCCTTGCCGTCGGTGGTCAGCTGCTTTTCCTTGCCGGTGTTCAGGTCGATCACGAACAGGTTCTGGTCGCGCACGAAGGACACGTAGCGGCCTTGCGGCGAGATTTTCGGATCGAACACGTTGCCGGAAGCGACCATGCGCGCGCTGTCCGGTTTGGCCACGTCGATCAGGTACAGATTGCCGGCGATCGGCACCAGCAGGCGCTTGCCGTCCGGCGACCAGTTGTAGCTGAGGATGCCCTTGAAGGCGGCGATGCGCTCGCGCTCGCGGCGCGCCTTCTCGGCGTCGGACAGGTTTTCTTCCGGCACCAGCGTCTTGGAGTCGACCAGGCGGTGGGTGCTCTTGTCCTTCAGGTTGAATTCCCACAGGTCGAGCTGGAACTGGTTGTCTTCGCGGCCGCGCAGGAAGGTGACGCGGGCGCCGTCCGGCGAGACTTTCAGGCTGCGCACGCCCGGACCGCTCAGCGACGGATCGCTGTGGATACGGTCCAGGGTCAGTTTTTCCGCCGCGGCGGTGCCCGACAGCAGGGCGAGGAAGCAAAATATGAAGCGCATGGGGTCTCTCTCATTGGCAGAATCCGAGACGATACCAGACGCACACGGCCATGGCGAGACGGCAAGATTGGGAATCCTGCCCGGAAAACCGTTTTTCCTTCGGCGTCAGCCTTCCCGCACGCGTTCCAGCGCCAGCCGGTGCAGCGCCCAGCTGAGCAGTACGGCGGCCACCGTCAGGCCGATGGTCAGGCCGATCCAGAAGCCGGCCGCCGCCATGTCGTGGCCCAGGCCCAGCCAGCAACCGAGCGGCAGCGCGAAGCCCCAGAACGCCAGCAGCTGGATCTGCATCGGCTGGCGCGTGACCTTGTAGCCGCGGATGGCGCTGGAGGTGGCGACCTGGGTGGCGTCGGCCAGCTGGAACAGGGCGGCGAACAGCAGCAGGTAGACGCACAAGGTCTGCACCGCCAGGTCGGACGTGTAGGCGGCGGCGATCTGGTGGCGGAACAGCACCACGCCCAGCGCCGACAGCACCCCGAACGCCATCGCCATGCCGACCCCGACCCAGGCGACGAAGCGCGCGCGCACCGGCTGGCCTTCGCCCATGGCCTGGCCGACGCGGGTGATCAGGGCGATGCCGAAGCTGAGCGGCACCATGAAGGTCAGCGAGCTGAAATTCAGCGCGATCTGGTGCGCCGACACCTCCACCACGCCGTAGCGCGCCACCAGCAGGCTGACCGCGCCGAACGCGCTGACCTCGGCGAAATAGGTGACGCCGATCGGCAGGCCCAGGCGCAGCATGGAGCGGATCTCCGGCCAGTGCGGGCCTTCCCAATGCGTGAACGGATAGGTGGCGCGATACTGCGGCGCCACGCGCATCCAGAACAGCATCGCGCCCAGCATCAGCCACATGCACAGGCCGGTGGAGACGGCGCAACCGACCCCGCCCAGCGCCGGCAGGCCCCAGTGGCCATAGATCAGCAGCCAGTTGACGAAGATGTTGAAGCACAAGCCCATCAGCGCGATCACCATCACCGGCCGCGTGTAGTCGATGCTGGTGCTGTAGCCGTACAGCGCACGGTAGGCGGCAAACGGCGGCAGGCCGATGCTGATGATGTGCACGAACAGCGCCGCCTGCGCGTGCACGTGCGGCGTCAGCTGCAGATGGTCGAACACCAGCGTCGCCAGGTTGGCCAGCAGCGCCGCCACCAGGCCCACGCCGAGCGCCTTCCACAGTGCCTGGCGCACCGCGTGCGGCACCCTGTCCAGCGCACCGGCGCCGACATCGTGGGCGACGATGCTGTTGGTGGCCATCATCACCCCGGTGACGGTGACCAGGATGATGGCCCACACCGAGGCGCCCAGCGACACGGCCGCCAGCTCGTCGGCGCTGGTGTGGCCGGTCATGGCGACGTCGGCCACGCCCATGCCCACATTGGCCAGCTGGCCGATCAGCACCGGCCAGGCCAGCCGCCACAGGGAACTGACTTCGCGGCGGATGTTGGGCAGGGTGAAGGTGTGCGGCATAAGGACGTAACTAAATGTAAAGCTTGAATTTTACTGTGTTGGCAACACTTTTGCGCGGTATGATGCGCACTGCCACCGTACCGGAGCTTGTCCCATGAAAAAAGTGTTAGCCGTCGTCTGTCTGATGTCCTGCTCTGCCGTCTGGGCAGGTGACATCACGCTCTACACGCGCGACCATTTCGGCGGGCCGGCCATCACCCTGCATGAAACCGTGCCGGACCTGGATCTGCAGGGCTTCAACGACAAGACTGCCAGCGTGGTGGTGCAGAAGGGCACCTGGGAAGTCTGCGCCGAGAAGCATTTCAAGGGCAAGTGCATGATCCTCAAGGAAGGCCAGTACGCCGAACTCAAGGATTTCAGCAACATGATGTCCTCGGTGCGCGAAGTCGAAAATGCCAAGGAGAAGCGTCCGGCCGCAAAGTGAGGAAGCGAACCACGCCGCGGCGCGTTTTTCGCTAGACTGAGGACATCGCCAAACGGGAGCGTGCAACGTGGAATACAAGGATTACTACCAGACCCTGGGCGTGGCCAAGACCGCGTCCGAGGATGAGATCAAGAAGGCTTACCGCAAGCTGGTCCGCAAGTACCATCCGGATGTCAGCAAGGAAGCCGACGCGCAGGCGAAAACCCAGGAAATCAACGAAGCCTACGGTGTGCTCAGCGATGCTGAAAAGCGCGCCGCCTACGACGACCTGGGCCGCGGCCACCAGTACCGTGCCGGCCAGGAATTCCGCCCGCCGCCGGACTGGGGCCGCGGCTTCGGCGGCGGCGGTGGCGGCGCGGGCGGCGGTTTCGAAGACGCCATGGGCAGCGATTTCTTTGCCGACCTGTTCGCCAATCTCGGCGGCGGCCGTCGGCGCCAGGCGCCGCCGCAGCGCGGCGACGACCGCCATGCCACCATCAGCATCGATCTGGCCGACGCCTACAACGGCGCCACCCGCACCATCAATATGATGGTCGCCGATCGCGACGCCCAGGACCGCATCGTCACGCGCGAGCGCAACTTCAGCGTCAACATCCCGAAAGGCGTGATGGCCGGCCAGCAGTTGCGGCTGGCGGGACAGGGCCAGGCCGGCCCGGCCGGGCCGGGCGACCTGTATCTGGAAATCCAGTTCAACCCGAATCCGCGCTACCGCATCGACGGTCGCGACGTCTACCAGACCGTGCCGGTGGCGCCGTGGGAGCTGGCGCTGGGCGGCGAGATCGAGGTGACCACGCCATCGGGCAAGGTCAATGTCACGGTGCCGGCCGGTTCGCAGAGCGGGCGCAAGCTGCGCCTGCGCGGGCGCGGCATTCCGGGCAAGGAGACCGGCGACCTGTATCTGCTGCTGGAAGTGGTGCTGCCGCCGGCCACCAGCGACAAGGCGCGTGAACTGTATCAAACCATGGCGCGCGAGCTGGCCTTCAATCCGCGCGCGGGAGGATAAGCATGGGACAAACGATCATAAGCGCAGTGCTGGTCGATGACGCCGCACTGACGCTGGAAGAACTGGCGCAAGCCTGCGCCGTGGAGCCGGACTGGGTGGTGGCGCGCGTGCGCACCGGGATCTTGCTGGATGCCGGCGGCGGCGCGGACGACAGCGGCGGCTGGCGCTTCACCAGCGCCGACCTGGTGCGCGCGCGCCGGCTGTGCCAGATCGAGCGCCAGTTCGAGGCCAATGATGACGTGGCGGCGCTGGTGGTCGACCTGTCGGAGGAAATCCGCCGCCTGCGCTGCAAGCTCAGCGCGGCCGGAGTGAAATAGGCGCGGCCACTGCCAGCCCGGCCGGTGCGTCGGCCGCCGGCGGCCGGGGACCACGTTCGCTCGCCGTTGCGCGGGTGGCCTTGCCGGCCGCGCGGCCGCTGATGCCGCCGCTGGCGTTGGCTTCGGCCGCGGCTTCAGCATCGCCATGCTTGCCGATCAGCGCGTGATAGGCGTGCGCCTGCGCCGCCATCTGTTCCTTGTGCGCGGCCAGTTCCGCCGCTTCGCGCTCGCTCATCGGATGCAGATCGGACTGCGCCAGATCGAGGAACTGCTGCATCAGCCAGCGCGTGGCCGGTCCCGGTTCCTCGTCGCCACGGCGGATCACGTACAGCGGGAAGCTGAACGAGCTGCCCTCGGCGATTTCCAGCTGCACCAGCCGGCCCGCGTCGAGGTCCCATTGCACGAATTCCAGTGGCATATTGCCCCAGCCGATGCCGTTGCGCAGCAGCGCATGTTTGGACGACAAATCGCCCAGGCGCCAGTCGCGCAGCGCCAGCACGCCGAAATCCTGGCCCTTGGTCAGCGGACTGCGGTCGGTCAGCACCAGCTGCGTGTGTTCGCGTAAAATCGCGCTCGGCACCTGGCCCTCGATCTGCGCCAGCGGATGGTCGGGCGCCACCACCGGCACCATGGTGACGAAGCCGCAGGCCTGGCGCTCGATCACGTCGGGCGTGCCCGGCATCCAGCCGCTGATGCCGATGTGACATTCCTTGTTCATCACCAGCTGGGTGACGGCGCCCAGCGCCTCGGTGCGCAGGCGCATGGAGACGGTGGGGAATTCCTTCTGGAACGCGTGCAGGATGCGCACCAGTTTGCAGGTAGAGAACATCACGTCGACCACCAGCGAGACCTCGGCCTCCAGCCCGGCCGACAGGGCCTTGGCGCGGGCGCGCATGCCGTCGACCTTGAGCGAGACGGCACGGGCGTCGGCCAGCAGCGCTTTGCCGGCCTCGGTCAAGGTCGGCTTGCGCTTGCTGCGGTCGAGCAGGGCGACGTTGAGCTGTTCTTCCAGGTTGGCGATGGTGTAGCTGATCACCGACTGGGTACGGTGCAGGGCGCGCGCGGCATGGGCAAAGCCGCCATGGTCGATGACGGCAATGAAGACGCGCAGCTGGTCGAGGGAGGGGAGGCCGGGATCGCGCATGATCTAAAAAATCGATAGATAAAATTGAAATTTCCTGTATTCCATCGATATTAAACCCGTTCTATGATGCCTGCAACTTCCCTCACACCCAAAGGATAGCATCATGGCAAAAGTTCTCCACATCGACAGCAGCGTACGCAGCAGCGGCTCCCTGAGCCGTCAACTGGGCGGCGAATACATCGCCAAGTTGAAAGCGCGCGATCCATCGACCACCGTGGTGACCCGCGACCTGGCCGCCAATCCGGTGCCGCATCTGACCGAGACCATGATGGGCGCCTACTTCACCCCGGCCGAGCAGCGCAATGCCGAGCAAGCTTTCGCCATCAAGACTTCCGACACCCTGGTCGACGAACTGCTGGCGGCCGACACCATCGTCATCGGCGCGCCGATGTACAACTTCTCGGTCACCTCGGCCCTGAAAGCCTGGATCGACCACGTGGCCCGCGCCGGCCGCACTTTCCAGTACGGCGCCAACGGCCCTGAAGGCCTGGTCAAGGGCAAGAAAGTCGTGATCTTCGTCGCCAGCGGCGGCGTCTACAGCGAAGGTCCCGCGGCCGTCTACGATCACGTGACCACCTACCTGCGTTCGGCGCTGGGATTCCTCGGCATGACCGACGTGACCTTCGTGGTCGCCGAAGGCGTGGCCATGGGCGAAGAAGCCGTCAATAACGCGCTGAGCAAGAGCCGCGCACAGATCGAAGCGATCGCCGCCTAAATTGCGCCTTCGTCTGGCAAAGCCCCGCCGCCGCGCGGGGCTTTTTGCATTTGCGCGGTGTATCATGAAGGCCTACAGCCCTGGAGCCCTACATGAAACGGAATCTGCATCTGTTGATGATCGATCCGCAAAACGATTTTTGCGACCTGCCTGACAATTACCGTCCGCTCGACCCGGTCAGCGGCAAGCCGCTGGCGCCCGCGCTGCCGGTGCCCGGTGCGCACCAGGACATGCTGCGCCTGGCCAGCCTGATCAACCGCGGCCGCGCCGGCCTGACCGCCATGAGCATCACCCTCGATTCGCACCACCGCTTCGACATCGCCCACCCGACCTTCTGGCTCGCCGCCGACGGCGAGGCGGTCAAGCCGTTCACCGAAATCAGCGGCGCCGACGTGCGTGCGCAAAAATACCAGCCGCGCCATCCGGCCGGCCTGCCGGTCGCGCTCAACTACCTGGACCGGCTGGAAGCGGCCGGCCGCTACAAGCTGATGGTGTGGCCGGTGCACTGTGAAATCGGCAGCTGGGGCCATAACGTCCATCCCGACGTGCGCGCCGCCTACGGCCACTGGGAAGAAGCCTCGCTCGGCATCGTCGCCAAGCTGGCCAAGGGTTCCAACCCGTGGACCGAGCACTACTCGGCGGTGATGGCGGAAGTGCCGGACGCGGACGATCCCGACACCCAGTTCAACCACAAGTTCGTGCGCGGCCTGGCCGAGGCGGACCAGATTTACATTGCCGGCGAGGCCGGCAGCCACTGCGTCAAGGCCACGGTCGAACACATCGCCGACTACTTCGAGCAGGAATACGGCGCCGCGTCGCTGGCCAAGCTGGTGCTGCTGACCGACTGTATCAGCCCGGTCACCGGCTTCGACGCCCAGTACCAGGCCTTCCTGGCCGCCATGCAGGCGCGCGGCGTGCAGCTGATGCAATCGGCCGACGTGCTGCCTGAGCTGCTGGCCAACGCCAGCCGTCCGCTGGCCGCGGAGCCCGCATGAAGCCGCCCATCGTCCGCAGCCTGCTGGAAACCGACCTGTACAAATTCACCATGTGGCAGGCGCTGCTGCATGGCCATCCCAACTCGTACACCGAATACGAATTCGTCTGCCGCAACACGCCAGCGTTTCCGCTGACCGAACTGCTGCCGGAGATCGAGCGCGAACTCGATCACCTGTGCTCGATGAGCTTCACCGACCAGGAGCTGAGCTATCTGCGTTCGCTGCGCTACATGAAAAGCGACTTCGTCGACTTCCTGACGGTGTTCCGCTTCCAGCGCAAATTCATCGAGGCGCGCGCCGAGGGCGAGCGACTGATGATCCATGCCTCCGGCCCGCAGGTGCACGTGATGGGCTTCGAGATCTACGTGCTGTATATCGTCAACGAGCTGTATTTCCGCCGCTTCGACCAGGAGGCCGCGCTGGCGGAAGGGCGCGCGCGCCTGGGCGCCAAGATCGCCCGCTTGAGAAAGTTTGGCCGCGACGAGCCGGCGCGCTGGTATCCGTTCGAGTTTTCCGACTTCGGCACGCGGCGCCGCTTCTCCAGCGCCTGGCATGACGAAGTGGTGCAGCGCCTGGCGCGTGAAGTGCCCGAGTATTTCCGCGGCACCTCCAACGTCTACCAGGCCATGCAATTCGGCCTGATCCCGATCGGCACCATGGCGCACGAATACATGCAATCGTTCCAGGCCTTCGGCGTGCGGCTGCGCGATTTCCAGAAGGCGTCGTTGGAAGCCTGGGTGCAGGAATACCGGGGCGACCTCGGCATCGCATTGACCGACGTGGTCGGCATGGACGCCTTCCTCGACGATTTCGACCTGTATTTCGCCAAGCTGTTCGACGGCCTGCGCCACGATTCGGGCGATCCGGTGGTGTGGGGCGAGAAGGCGCTGGCGCACTATGCGGCGCTGCGCATCGACGCCAGGACCAAGCGGCTGGTGTTTTCGGACGGTCTCAACTTCGAGATCGCGCTGCAGCTGTACCGTCACTTCGCCGACCGCATCATGACCGGCTTCGGCATCGGCACCCACCTGACCAACGACATGGGCCTGCCGACGCTGAACATCGTCATGAAGCTGGTGTGCTGCAACGGCCAGTCGGTGGCCAAGCTGTCGGATTCGCCCGGCAAGACGGTGTCGCGCGACGAGACCTTCCTGGCCTATCTGCGCCAGGTGTTTCACCACCCGGCGTAAAGGCTGCGGTCAGGCTTCGGTGGCGCCGTAGCCGCCCATGATGGAATCGGCCTTGTCGTGATCGTCGTCATCGTAGACGTCGACCGACAGCATGGCGCCGGCGCGGTGGCGCGCCGCCGCCGCCGCGGCCGGACCGCCCGGCGTCAGCGAATCGAGCAGATTGCCGACCGTGCTGGTGGCCACGCTGGGCGGCAGCTCGGCATGCTTGGTCAGCTTGACGCTGGACTGCGGAAAGCCGCTGGACAGCAGCGCGCTGCGGGCGCTCTCGGCATCGGACATCTGCGGGAAATTGCGGTGAATGGTGCGGGTCATGATGGCCTCCTTTGTTATGGAGTGGCGGCGTCTCAGAAGCCGGCCACCACGGTTGAGAAATGCTCCACTTTCGGCGGCTGGGCGAAATACTGCCCGACCAGCGCGCGCCAGTCCTGGAAGCCTTGGCTGCCGCGGAAATCGACCGTATGGTTTTCCAGCGTCGCCCAGCCCACCACCAGATGGTATGTGTTTCCCGATTCGATGCCGCGGTCCAGGCGCATCGAGACGCAGCCCTTGGCAGCCTTGAAGATGGATACCGCCTGATCGACAGCGGCCTCAAAGGCCGAGTGCGCGTCGGGCTGGATGGTGATTTCGGCGATCTCGTAAATCATAAGGGCGATCCTGTGCAGTGGAGATGGCCCTATTGTGCCTCAACTGCGGAAGGCTTGCGCAGGATGAAGCGCATCGCTTGTGCGGCCAGCTGCGGCACGTCGGCGCCGACGCCGGGCTTGTACCATTGCACGGTCCAGTTCAGCGCGCCGAAGATCAGCAGGCGGTCGAATTGCGAGGGCATGTCCCAGTCGCCGGAATGGTGCAGGGCGGCGATGGCCTCGTCCCAGACATCCTCGTAGCGGTCCTTGAGCGCGATCAGACGCTCGCGCGCCGGGGCATCGAGCGAGCGCCATTCGTACAGCAGCACCGCGATGAAATGGTGATCGGGCGCCAGCAGCGTCTGCAGATGCGCTTCCACCAGGCGGTGCAGGCGGGCGCTGGGCGACAGCGGCGCGGCGGCGATGGTCTCGACCTCGGCGAGGGCGCGCTCCATGCCCTGTTCCATGATCGCGGCGAGGATTTCCTGCTTGGTCTTGAAGTGGTAAAACCAGCTGCCGGCCTGGATGCCGGCCGCGGCGGCGATATCACGCACGGTGGTGTTTTCGTAGCCCTTGGTGCGGAACAAGCGGGCCGACTTCTCGATCAGCTGCGCGCGCAGACCGCCGCCTTCGCCCTTCTGAGGGCGCCCGCGTTTCTTCGCGTGAGGAACAGCATCAACAGCGGCATCGGACATGGCGGCGACGGACGTGAGTGATGATAGTGTCATTCTAATCCAGCGCCGCTTTAATGGCGGCAACAGCACACAAACTGTGCTGCGGCGCAACAACATCCCCCTTGCGCACGTTTGCGTGGAAGCAGAAAAGGGTGTAATCGGCGGCTTAAGTTGGGCCGATATCGGGAGGCGGCCAGCAACGCGCAGCTGAAGGAGGGCGGTATGGACAACACGGCAGTGGAACTGCTCCGCAGCGAGATGGACGTTGCATTCCGCGAAGTCAGTGTCCGCATCTCTGTGCCCACCACTGCCCTGATATCAATGTGCACTGAAGGGAATATGGTGCCGGTATATTTCCCGACCGCCGGCGCCGGTAGTAGCCGCCGCTGAGGACGGCTAAACAGGTGGTTCTATGTGAGAACTGGCGTCATCTTATCGCCCAAATGTGACGGGCGTTTGACGTCCGGCACATCCCCATGGGGAGTGCGCACCGCCTCTTGTGCGCCGGCGGGTCCCCGACAGCGCGTTCCTCGTCTCTGGCGCCCGATTGGTGTTATACTGCAGTTCTGTGGGGACGACCTGGTTTCGACGTGGGTTGCAAAGCAGAACAGGGCATACCGAGGGCTGGTTACCTCGTAAATACACCCAGAAATCAATAACTGCAAACGATAACTCGTACGCACTGGCAGCCTAAGGGCTGTTAGCTCCTAAACGCTTCTTCCCTGGGGCGGGCCGTTAAAAGCTATGGAGTCATTTACAGGGAATCGCGCTGTAACGGGTCACTTGAAGCAGCGCTAAATCTAAGGTGAATCGCCTGTCCAAAACGTGCACATCCGTGTTGTACAGGTTAAATTAAATGATAGTGCTAAGTATGTAGAACTGTCTGTAGAGTGCTTGCGGACGCGGGTTCGATTCCCGCCGTCTCCACCACCGAACACTGCAATACCATCCAACGCCGTCCAAGTGACGGCGTTTTCTTTTGCGCTCCCTATGAGCAGCCCTCCAATCCAGTCTTGCCAACTCCAATGCCATCCAATCATACTGGGGGTATTAACGGGGGATTCCTGTAGAAACGAACGGAAAGGGAAATGATGGCTGGGGGTATTGGATTATCGAAGCTGACGGACAAGGCTGTAAAAGCGTTTGCAGCCAAGGCAGAACGGGGTAAGAAGCTCGCAGACGGCGGCGGCCTGCATATGTTCATCACACCTGCTGGTGGTGCTACATGGCGCATCAAGTATCGTGTGGACGGCAAGGAAAAACTTTATTCCATAGGCCCATATCCGCTTGTAACGCTCGCCGCAGCTCGGATTGAGCATGGAGAAGTTAAGAGCCTGCTGCTGGAAGGCAAAGACCCGGTAATCAATCGACGACTGAACAGGGCAGCTACCGCCGCCGCCAGCGACAATACATTTGAAGTAGTGGCTGGTGACTGGTTTGCAATGAAGAAGAAGGAATGGAGCAAGACCCACTTCGACAAGTCGTTACGAGCATTTGAACGCGACGTTTATCCATCGCTAGGCAAGTTACCCGTTGCCAACATCACGCCCGCTATGGTGGCCGTGACAGTGCAAACGATCCACAAGCGTGATGTGCTGGAAACGGCCACACGTATCCTTCAACACATGAACGGAGTATTTCGGTTTGCGCAAGCGACCGGACATTGCCGGGACAATCCAGCGGCGCCAGTCCGTGAAGTTCTGCCTCGTAAAAAAAATGCAGGTCGGATGCCTGCACTGCTGGACTACGCATCACTCGGAGATCTTCTTCGCCGTGCCGAGATGGCCCGACTGTCGCCCGCTGTTCTTATGGCGCACCGGCTTTGTGCGTTCACCGCCGCCCGCATCGGAAACATCGTGGATGCAAAGTGGAGCGAATTCGATTTAGACGCGGATCAACCATTGTGGACGATTCCCAGGGAGAAAATGAAGGTGAAGGAACGTGAAATGGATCACCGCTTGCCACTTTGTGAAGAAATCGTAACGGAGCTTCGCCGCTGGCGAGGAATGGTCGGTGGTCGGGGTTACGTATTCCCATCTCCCCAAGATAACGGCAAACACATTACCTGTGAGTCCATCGAAAAAGTGTACCGGGTGACGTTGAAACTAGCGAAGAAGCATACTCCGCACGGCTGGCGAAGCGCTTTCACCACACTGGCCCGCGATGCTGGTTTTGATCGTGATGTGGTGGAACTGGCACTGGATCACGCCCACGATAACGAGGTTGTCCGAGCCTATGACCGGGGGGAGCGCTTTGTCCAGCGAATTGAGTTGTATGACTGGTGGGGCGCACAGCTAGTCGCTGCAAAATCAGGAGCCAAGATCGTACCTTTTGGAAGTCCGGTATTGCCTGTCGCGGCGTAGAGGGCGTGCCCCTTATGTGGGAGTCATCGCATTCCAGGTGGTGACTCCTTTACACATTCATCGGCAGGATCACTAGTAGGGCCATTTATTTCCCCTTGATCTCCGCAATCAATTCCGCTACGGCCAAAGCGGGAGTGACGCGATGGACCATAGCATGACAATTTGCACATAAAGGAATTAGATCCTTAACTGGATCGACGACATAACTTTCCTTGATTTCTGCCAAGGGCTTCACGTGATGTACATGAATAAACGCCTTGCCCAGTTCACCGTACGTTTGCTCAAAGTTAAAGCCGCAGCACTTACAGGAATAGCCGTGATACTGAATGCATCGCTTTCTGGCGACAGCATTGCGCTCGTATGCGTTGACAGAGATAACTTTTGTTGTGCCTTCAGTTAGTCCATCCGTTGCATCAACCTCCTCAATTGCAGGAAAGTCTTTTTGATTTGCACCAGCCGCGTGCTTATATATCCCGTGTCCTGTGCGAACAAACTTGGCCTCCCGCTTGGTAGCATCAAAGCCTTCGGCTTGCGGGCAATAGTCCTCCATCTTTCGCTGGATAGTTTGTCGGAACGACCTCTCGTGCTGATAATTCTCCGGCAGAGATCCGCCGCAATAGATTCGAAGTACATAGTCTTGAATTGCCTTCGCCCGAGCCTCCCCGCCCAATGCGATCAATGCGTGCTCAATATGTTGAATATTGACTGTGTACTTCATAGTGCGGCCTCATTCTCAGTTTAGATTTTTAGCTTCAACGGCTATCACATCAAGCATCGTACAGATATCTTCACAGCAAGCAATCATCGAGTGTCAAAAATAAAAAAATGGCCTCAGATTCAAAAAAATGTGAAATCAGCTCCCTCCCAAGAAATATTTTCCTTCGTACCTGTTAATGTAGACCGGAGAGTCGTCGGTTGTGACGCGCCAGCGCGGCGGGATTTCGCTTTAGCGCCGTGGAGCCCGAAGGGGCGACATCACACGCTACGAGAGGCATGTAGGAGCGCATTGCGCCGTACAGGCGCAGCGACGATGCCGAGCTCACGCAATACGCGCATCAGTTGTTTTTGACTTGTACATAGTCCCACCAGTGGGACTATGTGGGCCTAGCGGGGGACTGCGACGACCGAGAGGGAGTCGGAGTATCTCGCTAGGCCACCCCTCACGGGGTCGACGTGCGAAGCGCGGCGGGGGTGGTTGGTGTGGTAGTCGAGCCTTCTGGCGAGACGGACACATGCAGTAGCACTATGAACATACGAGGCTTAAATGGCGAGATTCAAAACCAAAATGCGGCATCTTGCTCCGGCATGGGCTGACAAACTATGGGACGCGGCACAATCCCGCAATCGCGGCGCTGGTGCTGAATGGCTGTTACCACTCGCAGCGCTGGCGGTAACGGGTGTCAGACCTGCGAGCCTTGAGCGAGGGATCACATTTGACCTCGTTCATGACCGTAGCGGCGCAGAATATATTCGGGCCAGAAGCTTCGGTGCAAAAATCCTGAAGGACTTTGACGGCACTACGATTCGCGGCCAGGACGAAGTACAAGTCTGTTGGCGGATATGCCCGCCGGCGGATACGCCGCATCGCCCCCAAGAGTTATCGGCTATCTTGCATGCACTTCAGCGCAACGAGCAGAAGCGAATCACGGTCACCTATGATGCCGAGGGTATATCGACACGGATTCGCGAACTTTCCAAAGAGATTTGGCCTCGAAAACAGTATCAGGTATCAGCGATCTGCTACCGCGAGCTACTTTCTCGTTGCTGTAAGGACGCGGGTATGTCAGCCAGCGACATTGCAAAAGTCATGGGGCATCTGAGCACTGAAAGTCAGGGGCGCTATTCATCTGGCACACGCCGTTCGTCGCTGCCACCGGGACAGCGAGCGCGTTTGTTTAGCCATATTGCAGCTTCGAACGCTGTTCGCACACATCGCTCCCCTATGCAGAGATTCAAAAATGCTGCTGCGAACATCAAACGAAAAAAACTGGCCCTATCAACTCCTTGCTGACGGAATCCGATGCCATGCGAAAACTCAAGAGACCAACCAATCACGCGAGACGACAGAGTCTATTCACGATGTACCAACACGACTCAGCAATGATCGACAGTATTGCTGACGTGGCGAGTAAGCGGCTCCAGATCAGCGATCCGGAAAAACTGGCGGCATGGGCCATGCAACAGAAAGAGCAAAAGCTACTTTGGTTATCGTACGACGAAGAGCGCTTGGCCTTCGATAACAGATATGATCTCACCTGTGAGGGGGCAGCAATGCCAGAGGAACCTGTGCAGCCACTAGATGGCACCGGAAGACTGCTAAAGCGAAATGCCGAGCTAGCATCGCCGCTTGGTGCTGTGGGAACGGACAACTACGTTTTTCTTAAACTGATTGTTGAGATATGCGCTTTATCTGCGAAGTCCGCAGCCCTCGAAGTCAGGGCCGATTTCAGCGACCTCTTGCTGAAAATCTTTGATGAATTCAGCGGCAAGCACTCATCGTTTTTAACTACCAGTTCGCCCGTGCCTTCTACCGGAAAATCGACCCGGGAGGGGAAGATTAGTGGCGGCCTTACGCCGAAGCCTTCTAAGCCGCACTGATAGAAATGCTGCGCCATGAAACAAGCCAGGCGCAGCTACAAGGTGAAGGCTTTCTTAATTTTGCGTGGTGAATGTCCACTCTTTGGAAAACGCTATGCCGTTATTTGTACCAACGAACTTAACCCGGTACGCCGTACCAGGCTGAAAAGGGGCATTGCCAATAGCAAATGCAACGTTCCTATCCAAGTAAGCATTAGGGTCATTCGAACGGGTCATAACACGAGTGCTCAACGGCGTGTTCTGCCCTACTTGAGTAATCGTAAAGCTGCTTACTGCAAGGGTATTGCCGCTGACAATGGAGACGCTGATCGGGAATGCAGTTTTAGTCGGGAAGTCGCTATTCGAAGTGGACAGCTCCGGGAATGGGTTCGGGGACTCGACGTAGGCGTGCAAGGGAACACCGATCTGATCTGGGCTCGGATAGACACCAACATAGTCGGAGCTAACGGATTGTGCGGTCTTCAGTCCCATCTCAAGCACGGCCGTCTGGGACCGATCGGCTCCTACTGCTATTCCTAATTCGCGAACATTTTGAAGCATCAATCCGGCGCGGTGATATACCGTCTGCGTCAGCGTACTCAATGCCGCTGCTCCTCCGTGGCCGCCGCCAAACGTTACCTCCTCTCCAGTATAAGTACCCGTGTAACCAGTCACTTTTGAGCGATCCTGTTCTTGGATGCCAGTAAATTTTGGCAAGTTTGCATTTTCGATATGCAGGGCGGAACGTCCTGTTGATGCGTCGATCGCGTTGAAATCAACTGTACCGCCATTGTTCTTGTCATTTACCAGTAAGTAAGACAAATGATTCGCAGCAGCCGCATCCAGCGATGTGTCTTGCGCTAGCAGTCCGAGGCCGACGCTCTTGCGGAAGTCGTTTAACGCAGTCGCGAATGCACCTTCTTCTGATTTGGAAGCGTAGCTGAACGGCGGGACGCTAGTTTGCGTATCGCCTGGCGTGACTGCTGGAGCCCCTGGCGTAGCTGGGGTGGCCGGGCTGACTGCAGATGGATTAGCTGCTGAGCCTCCACCACCGCAACCACTGAGAACAACCGAAACTACGGCAGTAGTAAGTATCAATTTTTTCATTAATTATTTCCGTTCGAGTATGTCCTACACATCACAAGCTATTGCGTGCCCGTTCGAAATACCTGTACGCAGCACGCTGAGAGAATTTTTTTGAAAAAAACATCACCCATACAAAAAGTCCACCCCATATCAAGAAAATTGGGCCAAAGGCTATAGAGCCCAAAATAGTCTCAGAGAGGTCGAGACTTTTAAGCAGAAACATAATTGGCAAGCTGATGAAAAATGAAGAAAGCCATGCTATGCAACCGCAGATAAAAGCTATTGGCAGACAAATGATCATCTCAGTCCAAATCAGCGACATCCGAGGCAGTGATTGATCACGGAATATTTTTCCGGCATTGTTTTTTATGGCTGCCAAAATCAGTTCGTTTTTATTCTTTCGATAGAAAGAAAATTCGACCTCTTCTCCCATGCACCGTCGAAGATCGTCATCGAGATAGTTGGATACTTGAACCCCATCAACTCGCGTTTCATCAATCTCAATGAAAGAATAATGATTCATCCCCGAAGCAACCGTGGATGACGACACTCGCGTTAGATGTCCTTTTGATATGAAAACACTTTCCATGCTCCCCCCTAGAAAGGTGTAAATAAAACATGCAACCCAAATTTCCATGAGGAATTATAGTTAGCAAATTTAAATTTGTCACTCATAGTGCGTGTACTCAAAGTGAGTGCACCTATAGAGCGTCGCAACATAGTGGTCGAATTCTTATGATCGAGTACCTCTTCATACTTCGACGAAACCTATGGACTACGATCCTCTAAAGCTGTTTGGGCTACACCTTGTAGAACTTAGAAAGCGCTTAGGCTGGTCTCAAGAGCGGCTTAGCTTCGAGTCAGGGTTGGCAAGATCCTATGTAGGCGGAATAGAACGAGGACAGCGGAATCTTGCCCTTACAAACATCTGTAAGTTGGCAGAGACGCTAGGTGTTTCACCAAGTGAAATGTTGAATTTCAGCAATTTAGATGCCTTATCCAATGAGAATTACCCGGCGAGCTGACCGAAACTTCTCAACAGAACACCAGCTTCCATGTTGAAACTATTGCTAAAAAGTACCAATACGTTGCAGGATGAAGTAAGATGAGTCGCCTAGCCATTTGGCGTTAATTTTTGACAACATACGCCCTTGGCCCACAACCGTACCAGCCCCATGACCGCAACTGCTACCACTCAAGCTTCTCCGCCATCGCTTCTGCCCTTCCTCAAGTGGGCTGGTGGTAAGCGCTGGCTGGCCGAGCATGTACTGAACCTTATTCCTTCAAACTTTTCGACCTACTACGAGCCCTTCCTGGGGAGTGGAGCCATCTTTTTCTCCCTGCAGCCAAAGGCGGCAGTGTTGTCGGATTTGAACAACGACCTGATCAACGCCTACGTGAGTATTCGCGATGATGCTGAAAGAGTGAGCACTGTTTTACGCCGACACCACCGTCAGCATTCTAAGGATTACTACTATGAAGTCCGAGGCCAGGCACTGCGAGCACAGCACACCCGAGCTGCCCAGTTTATTTATCTGAATCGAACCTGCTGGAACGGGCTTTACCGCGTTAATTTGGCTGGAAACTTTAATGTTCCGATTGGAACAAAGACCAAGGTTATTTTAGACACGGATAATTTTCCTGCCACAGCCGAGTTGTTGAACAACGCTGAACTGCATTGCCGAGATTTTGAGGAAACTATCAATCTGGCGGGGAATAACGACGTAATTTTCGCAGACCCGCCTTATACGATCCACCATAATCACAACGGCTTCATAAAATATAACGAAAACATTTTTTCTTGGCAGGATCAGATTCGGCTACGAGACTCTCTTGTTAGAGCAGCCGCACGCGGGGCAAAGGTTATTATGACAAACGCAAATCATGAAAGCGTCCGATCTTTATATGAGAACGGATTCTTACTTACACCAGTTTCCCGCATGAGCGTTATTGCCGGTGCCTCATCTGCCAGAAAGGCATATGAGGAATTACTTATTGTATCCGAGTGAAGTAGCATGAATCTGTCGAAAGCTCGCACACTCATGGCTTACGGTCTAAGAAAAATTGCTGACGTTTTCCGCGCGATAGTTCGGCCACTACCGCTCATCGGCGGCTTAGCCGACTGCAGTGGGAAAGACCATGTTCAGGCTTTGAAAGAGTTTTTTTTCGCTTTAGCTTTCTCTACCACCACCTTTTGGGTGACGGTAGTAATCATGAGCGTCCTCATTGATTATCAAAAAGCATCCTTGCTCGACATGATCCTGAAAACGGTATCGAACGGCGAGCTTTTAATTTTTTCAGTATCTTTTGCCGGTCCGATCTTGCTTGCTGCCATGCAAGATCGCAAGGGAAAGAGTCCGTTCCCGGGGGCAATCTGGCATGTCTATGCACTGTGGGTCTTTGCAGTAGTAGCGGCAGTGATCTTCGGCCTGCTTCGCCTGCAGACCATTGCCCCAAGTCTCAATCTAAATGTAAGTTTGAACATGAACGCGATACGACAATGGTCATACTACATCTTTGGGCTTGCGTTATTCTTACGCTATACGGCAGTGGTCTACCAAAAAATGCTGGCGTCCACGGACGCGTCTGGACAAAAACAAGATAAAGCCTTCGCTGATCAGTGGGCGGCGCACGCAGAAGGACAACAATCGTGAAACAACAAAGCATCCTGACGAATAAATTCGAGGAGTCCTTTCCATGCCTAAAGCTGCGACAGCCAATCGGGGATTTTTATATCGCAACTATCGATGCGAAAACTCTTTGCCAAATAACGTATGCAGATGTTCGTCGAATGGAGCAAGAGGATCGTGAGTTTGAGCAATACCTAGGGATCCAGCGCCCGCTATCTTCTTCTCGCGTGAAAGAAATTGGCCAATACGTAAATACGGTTGACGCTTGCTTCCCTACCGCAATCATACTTGCCATCAACGGTAAATACGTTGAATATATAGAAAAAGAGAATCGTATGATTCTCAGAAATTTCGCCGATGAAAACAATGAAGATCAAAATTTGGAGTCGTCGCGTATTGCACAGGTTTTAGACGGACAACATAGAATTGCAGGTCTCCAAACTTTCAGCGGTGAGCAATTTGATGTGAATGTCAGCATCTTTGTCGATATGGATGTTGAGAGCCAGGCTTATGTATTTTCAACAGTTAATCTCGCGCAAACGAAAGTAAACAAGAGCCTTGTTTATGACCTGTTTGAGTTATCTAAGGCAAGAAGTCCACAGAAGACCTGCCATCAAATTGCTGTCGCGCTGAACTCTTACCCAAAAAGCCCGTTCTATTCAAAGATAAAACGCTTGGGGACCGCTACCGCAGGAAAATTTACAGAAACTTTGACTCAAGCCACTTTCGTTGAGGCCCTCATTGGCTACTTGACGGATGATAAGGTTTTGGACAGAGATATTTACCGTCGCCACAAAAAACCTAAAATTGATGAGTCGAAATCTGAAAAACTGATCTTCCGCTCCCTATTCATTCAAGAAAGGGATATGGAGCTTACTGACCTTATTTCAAACTATTTTAGTGCAGTTGCCGAACGTTGGCCGACTGCTTGGGTTACAGGTGGAGAAGGACTAATCCTTAATAAGACGAATGGATTCCGAGCCCTCATGCGTTTCCTTAAACCGGCTTACTTAAGCTTGCGCTGGAAAGCTGAGATTCCGTCAAAATCGGATTTCCTAGCGATATTCAACAAAGTGAACATTAATGACGATGACTTCACTGTTGCCCGGTTTAATCCGGGCACTAGTGGCGAATCCAATCTGTTCAAAACATTTATGTCTGATTCTGGTCTTGAGCCAAACCATAAATTATTCTAGTGGGAGAAGTTGGGGGTCTTGGATAACTATGACTAACTGCATTGTTGTCTTGTTAGCCATTCTTTGGCCTAACTCCCCACTTCTTTTCACGAGTGGAGATGTCAATAAAGTCAACACGAACGCCCTTGATGAGCTTGTGGCCAGTTTCGTCCTTCTCGTACAAAATTTTGGTGCGGCCTGTTTCACTCATTGATTTCAGAATCGTCAAAAAGTTGCAGTAGTTATTGCTTACGGCGCACGCATGTAAATCTTTCCCTATTGGGGTTAAGGAGCTCCACTGTTGAGCATCGACTTTCAGCCGTCGAAGCTCATCCCATATTGTTGAACTACCCTTAAGATCTGAGATCTGAATCATTCGCCCTCCCCATGTTGCACGATGAGCGTCGGCAAGCTCGGCGGTCTCTGCATGCATCGCAGAACCGGTGCCAAGGGTTGCCAAGACGTACTTAGACAAATAGCTTGTACCGGTTCCTTTCGATAAGTCGATCTTACGGATATCGGCAGCCGGGGGCATGCCGAAATGTTGAGCGAACTTCTTGAGAAGCAGAGCTTCATCTTCCGGCTTAATCCAAACCAAAATATGCCAATGGGGTGTTCCGTCTTCATGCTGCTCTTCTACGCGAACAAACATCGTTTTACCAAAGACGACCTGCCAGTTTCGCCACTTCCGTTGCAACTCCCGGTGCCCATCTCCAGGGCTGGCCCCTTCCCATGAATTGTTTCCATTTTTAGGATTGGGATGCCACTCAGGCGGTAAAGTCAACGTCAGAAAGTAGCCAATCAACGACTGTTCTAGGCTGAACTTCTCAAGGCCCTTCATTCGGACATAGTGCTTTCCAAATATTTTGCGTGGCGTCTTATAAATATCCGCGCACGTAATCGCAAGTTCCTCTCCATCGGCTCCGACAACGAAAACCTCGGTATTTTCCAGGTATGCCATCTGCTTTGCGCGTTGATACCGACGTGATGCCAATACCGGGCTAGAAACGATGCGGCTTTTCTCTGCGCCAATTAAGCGCTGCTCGTGATGGGCGTAGTCCAATCGCTGCCGGGCGTCACGCAACAAGCTACGACGATACCAGCGCGGCACATTTTTTACCTTCGAGTTTGGAAAGCCGACACGCTTGAACTGCCGCGAAAAGGCTGTCAGCTCTGGCGCAAAGACTTCCCCCTCGGCCTTGGTATTCAGGTAGAGCCGCGCCATCGCATTCGCCTGGATTTCAATCATTGCGTGATTGATGTACCCGTTCTGTATCGCATCGGTGGTTGGCATTCCCTCCGACTTCGGGGTAGGCCATTCATTCTCCATGAGCCAAGCTTCAGGAATCTTTTCCTGAGGTTTCCGCTTGTGTGCCATGATATGCGGCACTTATTTTGCCGTGGCCAAAAGGGCACGGATATCTTCAACCCTGTAGAAAGTTGACCATGCGCCGAACCGAACTGGCTGTGGAAATTTCTTTGCTTTGACACCTGCAAACCACGTAGATTTGGATACAGGAATGATTGGAGGGATAGGTGGGGAGGCTTTCAGATCACCTAAGATTTGGGAAAGTTTAAGAAAGCCGGTTTCTGGAAGTTCGTTCATTGATCTGCATCCTCTTTCGTTGGATCCCGTTGGATCGAGGAGTGCATCTTATTTTTCTGAGAGGCAACTTGGAACCATGATGCTGAGCATAGTTCCCACCCTGCTGAGCACAGTTCCTACCCTGCGTAGCAGGAGGATTTCTATGTCATCAAATTCTAGGACAGTTGCCTTTTCCACTTTGGTAATAGCCGCTTGAGCAATGTATCGAAGGCGTAAACTGGCTCTCCGTCGCTGTCGGTAGGGATTTTGTTAAACATATCTTCAGCAAATGCGGAATCGCCCCTATATAGACTTGGATTGGCGCGCCATTTCTCCAACAATTCGACACATAACTCCGTTGCCTCTGCGCGGAGCGCTGTCAAGGGATGACGCTTCCATTTTGCGGCGGCTCCGGCCTTACAACGCTCAACAATTTTTTCGTGTTCATCCGCCCGGCGATATGCTTCCTCGCGTACCGCAGCGTCAAATCCTCGACGATGATACTTGTCAAGTAGTGCATTCAACTCCGACTCGCTCAGCAAGCTTTCGGCCTGGCAGATAGTCTGCATAGCGCTTGACAGTAGTTCCGAAACGATAAGGGCACATCGGAGATCCTGTTCGTTGGTATCCAATTTGTCTTGGATGCAATGAGAGTCATCCTCCAGATCGACGTCATTTGGATCACTCATCAAATGAATGAACATTGCCGCATCATCAAGAATTTTAAGTGACCAGATAGCAAAAAGTTGACTTGCATTGAGAACGATGCCCTCCGATGTTTCAAATTTCGCCCCATCCCTAATCACTTCCTTTAACCACATGGCCTCTGAAAAATCGCTGCGGCGTAATGGCGCGTTCTGAGCAGATTCGGTGGATAGTTCATGAAATTTTTGGCCGATGGACTTGTCAATCTGATACGCAATGGCTGCGATATTCTGATATCCAACGGTTAAGGCGATTGTGTCTGCACGCCATTTTATGTCTCGAAATTGAGGAAAACGGCTGGCCTTCACAATAAGCGTTGCTATGTTTTCAAAATTTTGAAAGTATTGATTTGTTTGCATCTTACGGGCTAATACTCAGTTAAGTTTGGTTGCTTTTGGGAATCTGCATTATGGGCCGCCCCTAGTTTGCTGTATAGGAGTGCTAGACAGCCAACTTCCGAGAAGGTGTCAGATCATGTTTCCGCTGGGAGGAGTGAGGAACGAGAAGTGAAAGGCTACAAATGTCGTAACCCTGCAACGAAGTTTGCACGATTTTTCCAGCTAAAAAAACGCTAACGGTCAAACAATCTGCATCTCAATTGCAAAGAGTCGAGTGTATAGGTGGGGGTGTTATTGGGGGTGGTGTAAGAAATCAAACGAATGAAAACCTTCGTAAGTTACTGATATTTATAAAAAATAGTAACTTGGTTTGATTGCCGCCGTCCCACCAAAAATCACATAAGCCGTTGATTCGTCAACGGCTTTTTCTTTTTTCCCTGTCCGATTTGGCTTTGAACCCCAAATCAGAACCCGAAAACGGATCAGGCATGGCAATCAAGCTCCCCTCTCACCTTCACCGCAGCCGGTCAGGAACTTTACATTTCCGCATTGCTATCCCGCGCGACCTTCGCCATCATTTCGCCTCTCGAGAAATTTACCGCAGCCTGCGGACCCCAAACGTACGCGAAGCCGCCAGCGCTGTCCAAGCGTTATCAGCCGTGTTCAAGCGCGTGTTCGAACGCCTGCGACAAGAAAGCATGTCCAACAAAAGAATGCCCAACGACGGTATCGCCAAAGTCGGCCTGATCATGGAACTCAACTTTGACGAGTTCATGAAGCCCAAGAGCGTCAAACTTCAAACCGAACCTCATGACACGCCAGAGTCAATCCGCGCAGCAGTAGAGGGGCTGACAGCCGCTGGCTCTGGCGGGCTGTCATCACGTGCCGAATCTGCCAGAAAGCCCTCCCTGCTATTCTCTGAATTGGTTCAAGATTACAGGCGCGACCGACTTGCCAAAGGCCGTTGGCTTGCATCAAGCGAAAAGGAGTATATGCCGATCTACAAGCTATTCATTGAGATCGTTGGGGACCTTCCGCTTAGCGAGATTAATGACGACGTGGCGCTGACCTATGTTGAAACCCTGAAAAAGCTTCCCGCCAACATGAACAAGATACCGGCATATAGAGGAAAGACTATAGAGCTGGTGGGGGCCATGATGTTGGAGCAGAACGACGAATGGTCGCTGCAGCGGCGCTACATGCAGCTTGAAGGATTACTGAGCTTGAGCGACAATCAGTCCGCACGGCTCTCTGCCGTGATCAACTAACCGGGGACCCAGCCCTTTAGAATCACTTCTCATACACCACTTCTGGGGACACCATCCAGAAGCAATAGTCCTAGAAGCAAACGGTCCCGCGTTGCCCTATGTGAGTGCAACTGGGGAGCAAATTTGAAAATCGGGGCCAGTAGACCTGATCTTCGGCATATGGAAAGGCCGGGCAGTGGCGAACAAGCAGACGGCGGGAACACGAGAAAGTGGCGGTTTTATTTGTCGTGACGTTATCTTGGAGTTCCTTAAATAACTTTTAGGAGCAACAAATGGCAACGAACTTACCTGACCACACCATTGATCTCATGCTGGCGGCCGTGGATGATAAGGCGAATCCGGCACGGGCGGCCGCCGCGCTTGCCAAGATCGAACAATGGATTATCGAGGTAGATGCGGGCATTGTAGTTGCCTCTGCTTTGAAGGTGGCAGAGATGCGGCAATTGCTCGGCCTCTATCCTTATAGATCGGCTTCGCCCCGCGCCAAAGCGTTTGAGGATCATAGAGATGTTGACTATGGCTTGTTCTGGCTAGGAGCTGAGCGGTCAGGCACTACTGAGAAGGTGGGCTGAAGAACGGTTCTAATGATGCCTTGCCGAGCACTTTTCGCTCAAGGTGCTCGCTCATGGTTTCCGCAAAAATTGTTACGATTTTGTTGGAATCGTATTCAGGCGGATGTTCCAGTAGAACAGCATCATGCATGGGTAACAAAATCCTTACCTCCGTCTCATTACGCATATTCAGTAGTGCTTTCTTAAATATTAACGCAGCCGTTCCCTGAACTACTTGGCTTACTCCAGCTCGTTTTTCTTTCTCACTAAGAGGCCCCTCGGATTCTCGATTTTGATAATTTCCAAACCCTGAGCTGATCCTCCCTGAGGCTTGAAAATCTTCTATGGTTTTCTTTTTCCAAGATTCAAATACCTTAAATTCGGCAAAAAAATCTTTTACCTTCTTTCGATCTGCCCCTTGTTCGACAGCGGCATCGATCAATGATCTTGTTTTCATACCATACGCATAGGATAGAAATAATCTTTTGGCAATTTTTCTTTTTTCGTTTCCACCGAAAATATCCAGCGATAGTGCGGTGTATATGTCATCGGAATTATAGAGCCTCAGCAACTGTGGGTCCATTGACAGTGCCGCCATAATGCCAACCTCGAATTGATCATAGTCTACATAGGACAATGTTTTTCCGGGTGATGCGGTTATAATGTCTCGATGGCGTTTTGCTAAATTTTGAAAAACAGGATCTTTAAAGTAAATCCTAGATGTAATGGAGCCAAATATGTCAATGATCGGAATTATCCGACGTCTGGATAACGGCAATGCCGCCAGAACCAATCTCGACGCCGCAATTCGTCGCAATCTCATTATGTCGGATGCGAAATTATTTGGGGTGGATAGAAATTCCAGAACGTAGTCGATAGAGATTCCAGAGAAATCATAACCTAAGGGTTCAAGATACTCTTTAATAGAGTTATCACTTGGAACTTCCAGTGGGAGGTTGTGTTTTGCGGAAAAGTTCTTTAGTTCAGAATAATATTGATAATCTATTTGAGATTTATGCCTGCGAAGTATGTTTGTCTCAATATCTATGCCTGAGATGATATGCTTGTATAGTAAGTTGAAAACAGGTATTTCAATAAAGAATTGTCGAGAAATTTCACCGTTGGCTGCGGCTTTAGTTATTAAGTTGCCCCAAAACTCAAAAAGAAATTTTCCAGTTTGTTCATAGACGGAAGCGTCATATGCAGATATACGATAGAAGATATCTGAGTATTTCTTTGCCAGCTCTTTGCTCTCAACAATATCTGCCATAGCTTCTGGAATGCCTCGTCTATCCCTATATCGCCGGGCTTCCCGAGAGCCACTTGTTCCTGCTTTAAATTCGTCAAGATCCATTACGCAAGGAGGTAACGCGCCTGCCGTTGCATGAATTGACGGAGCAATTAGCCAATAATCATGACACACCAGTAGACCTTTGGTCGCTACTAGCTCCGCAGCGGAAATTTCTGTCAATGCCTCATCTCTATACAGAAAGTATCTGTCTACGCCAGTTTCCGAATAATCCTTCAGGAATAGAAATATCGATGTGACTTGATTAATCATAAGGACTTATATGCTGGTAAATGTGTGAGACCGAAGATCTTTCTCGCCGCCCCAGAGGTTGTCCGTCTGGCGCAAAGTGCTGCGCGGCGCGGCGAACTGTTCCTTTTACTTTGGTGCCGAGAACGGCATAAAGCGGCTTAAGTTCCTCAGGTGAGAAATTTTTGGTTGCAAACAGGAAATATCTCTGATGCATATATGGCCAAGTAGGTTTGAGCTTTTCTATGTAGGGCCTGAGTAAATCTGTTTCATCGACGCAGTAGAGATATATAAATATCGCAGGAGTTTCATTTGATAAAATGTTACTCTCCATTTTTCTTTTTGCTGTATTTATGAGGTTATCGGTTTTGTATTTTTTTCTGGCTAACACGAACCACAAGTGATAGTTTTGCCACTGATATATGGATTGCTCTTCGTCTGAAAGATAATTTTCGATGCTTGTGAGAGCTTGAGGAGAAAGCTCAAACATCGATAGAAGTTTACAATATTGATCAGTAGAGGCGGCCTGCTCCTGCAGGGTATTTAAAAGTAGTTGAACCAAGTCCGCTGATAGAGCCGATCCGACGTCAAAAAGATCAGCGTCGATTAACATTGTTAGTCGGTTGACAGAAAAACGGAATTGCCTAGATTGAGTTTCACCCTGCTCAATACAAGTCTTAAGAATTTGATGAATCAAAGGAACTGATCGTGCTATCACGCGCCTGCTTCGTGATTTCCACATCATATCGATAGCTGAGGTTCTGTCATCATTGTTCGGAAAGAATTCAGCTATGGTCTCTGGAATATCTTCTGCGCTGAGAATCCTGGTCTTGGCTGAATTAATATTCATGCCAACAGTGCGTAGCTCTGCAATTAATTGATGAAGTGCTTTCCTAGCTTGTTGGGGATTGTCACAAATAATTCGTATGTCATCCACGTATCGGTAGTAGTCGTAGCCAAGATCTACCATTTTACGATCAACTTCGGAAAGAACAACATTCGCTATAAATGACGATGCGTCACGATTTTGTGGCAGTCCATGTCTATCGCTAAAACTCCAACGTGTTAAGAGATCACATAATGTGTCGATTGCATTCCTTATTTGAAACCTTTCTTTTCCGTTGCCTTTTACCTTGTCCAATTTACTTTCGAAGGCTACACGGATGGATTCAATAGTAATATTTTCAAAATAATTGATAAGGTCCGTAGTAAGTAGAACTTTTTTATCTTTAAAAGCAGTAAATGTAACTCCTTCGAACGTTTTCCATAGATCAATTCTATTTTTGAAAAGATATCTATTATCTTTGCTCTCCCTGTTGTAGCGATGACCCAAGGCTCTGTGCGAAAGCAAGGGATCATAGTGCTTGATAAGGAAAGAACAAATTGCTTGATAAATGAATCGATCATAAAAGTCAGTTTCAAGGGAATAGCGTATTCCCAGACCCTTCTTCGGGATATCGCATATCTGGCGGGAGCTGGCACTGTAGCGACCGTTTCCTTCAAGCAGAAGTTCGGAGATTAGAGTCTTCAGATCGTGTTTTCCAGCGAAGAGGTCTTTGTAAAGAATGGTGTCAAAGAACCAATCGTCTCGCATGTCCTGGCCCAATTGCGCAAGCACGTCGTCACAGTTGATTGGAAAGCTGAGAATGCCGTCTTTGCCCCACACATCCTGTTCTTCGTCGGCCATGGCTTCCCTTGTTGTCAATTTATAATTCGATAGGACCATAGTAGCTTATCGAGTTATTCCTGATCAACAAATGATGCAATACTTGTAATTTGGAAGTTACCCTGCTTGCGCCTAATCAACGGAAGCTGCAATGCGGTTGTGAACTGTAAGGTGAGGGACTGATATAATCCCCGCTCGGGCACCCCAAGTGGGATGTGCCATCGAGCCAAACTGATGTGACGACTATAGAGAAATCAACAGCTTAGGAATGTTGATGGTGGAGATTGCAGATTCCCGCCGTCTCCACCACCAATTCGGAAAGCCGCTGATTCCTCAGCGGCTTTTCTTTTTTGCCCGTCCGGTTTGGGACGTGTAGCAGCGACGCCGTCTCCGCCATCCGAAGGCAACAACAAAGGCTCCGACGCCTACGCGCCGGAGCCTTTGCATTTTCAATTACGCCTGACGTTGCTGACGACGGCGGGCCATGGCGCCGACCAGGCCCAGGCCGCCCAGCAGCATGGCGTAGGTGGACGGTTCCGGCACGGCGGCGACCGACAGCTGGAAGTTCTCCACCGTCGGCCAGACATAATCCGCGTCGCCGTGGATGGAGCTGACCGACACCGAGATCATGTGGCCGGTGGTGACGAAGCCCAGGAATGAATTCACCTGAGAATTCTTGATCTCGTAGCTCAGCGTGGCGCCGGTGCTATCGACGCCGGTCACGAGTACCGAGAATCCCGGTTCGGAATAGCCGCCCATGTCGGTAGTGAAAAACTGGCCGCCGGCGCCCTTGATGTTGCTGCCGAATTGGCTCATGGTCAGGGCGTCACCGTCATTGCTGGTGGTCAGCCACCAATCGCCATCGATGTCGCCGCCAGGATACATGTGCGGGTTTTTCGGACCGGCGCTGACGCTGTAGGCGTAGTCGCCCGCCATGCGCGCCATGGCGGAATCGTAACGGTCAAAAATGTCCAGATCGTTGAAGGTATCAACGCCGGTTTTGCCCACGGCCGCCTGGTAGGAAGCCTGGCTCGTAAAAACGGTGAGTTCCGCATGGGCCGCGGTGGCGGCCAGCAACATGACGGCGGATGCAAAAACGGATTTAACGGATGGAAACTCCATGTGAACAAACTCCTCATAACTAGGATTAAGTGAAAGTCGGTTTGTTCAGGCCTGAAGCTCAAATGTATCTTGTCTGCGACAGTGATGCAACAATTATGTCAAAAATATATTAATTTTTGTGCACTGCACTGGAAACCTCTTGTATATAAGACTATGGGGAGTTGTGGCCTTCGTCACCGATGCAAGCCAGCTCGGCGGCTGTTTCCACCAGTAATTGCCGGAACCAGCGGTGCGCCGCGTCCTGGCGGTAGCGGACGTGCCAGGCCATTTGCACCGGGAATGTGCCGAGGTCGGCGGGCGAGGGCAGAATTTTCAGCCGCGTGTCTTTGGCGAGATGATTGCAGATCAGCCGCGGCAAAGTAGCGCAGTAGTCGGTGATGGCGATAATTTCCGGTACGGCAAGAAAATGGGTCACGGAAATCGCCAGCTCGCGCCGCAGTCCCTGCCGCTCCAGCGCCTGGAACAAGCCGGCCTTGAGTCGTCCCGGCGGCCGCACGTTGACGTGGCGCAGCTGTTCGTATTGCTCGCGCGACAGGCTGTCGCCGATCCCGGGATGGTGGGCGCGCACCACGCAGGCCAGGCCGTCGTCCATCAGGTGCTGGACGATCACGTTTTCCGGCGGATCGACGATGCGGCCCAGCGCCATGTCGGTCATGCCGGAAATCACGCCGGCTTCGGCCAGATCGTTGCCGAACGGCGCCAGCGAGACCTTGATGCCCGGCGCCAACTGGTGCAGTTTGGCCACCACGCAAGGTATCAGCACGAATTCGACGTAGCTGTTGGGCGCGATGTTGAACTGGCGGGTGGCGGTGGCCGGATCGAATTGCTGCCGCCCGAGGATGACGTCGTCCAGCCGGGCCAGGGTGTCGGCGATCACCGGCGCGATTTCTTCCGCCAGCTGGGTGGGGCGGATGCCGTAGCGCTCGCGCACGAACAGCGGATCGCGCAGGGTGTCGCGCAGCCGGTTCAGCGCGTTCGACAGCGCCGGCTGGGTGATGCCGAGCCGCGCCGCGGCCCGCGTCACATTGCGCTCCTCCATCAGCGCAACAAACACCGGCAAGAGATTCAGGTCATATCGCATGCCTGCATCATGCCAGATGCCTGTCGGGATGCAGCAAAAAATCGCGGCATCCCGTCCCACTTCAGCGGCCTGCCTTGCGCTGCAGCAGGCTAAAGATGGCCAGGCCGGTGGCGGTCAGCACGAAGCCGGCCCAGGCGGGCGACAACAGGCCGAAGCCGGCGTCGATGGCGCCGCCGCCGGCCCAGGCGCCGATGGCGTTGCCCAGGTTACAGGCGGCCAGGGTCATGGCACCCATCAGCGACGGCGCTTCCGGCGCCAGCCTGGTCAGGTGCACCTGCATGGTCGGAATGGCCGCCATCAGGCCGGCGCCGAGGGCGAACAGGGCCGGAAACAACACCCAAGGCTGCTGGCCTTGCACGGCCAGCACCGTCAGCACCACCAGCGCGCTGCCGAAGCCCAGCACCAGGCCGCGCATCGGATACAGGTCGGCCAGACGGCCGCCGGCGGTATTGCCGACGGTCATGCCGATGCCGAACATGGCCAGTGCCAGCGGGATCATGGCCGGCGCCAGCCGCGCCGCGTCGGTGACGATGGGGCCGACGAAGGTGTAGATGGCGAACAGGCTGGCGATGCCGGTGCTGGCCACCGCCATGATCGCCCACACCCGGCCTTTGCGCAGGGCGGACAGTTCCTGGATGATGGGCGCGCCGTCCAGCGCCGCCGTGCGCGGCAGCCACTGGCGGATCGCCAGCAGCGCCAGGGTCGACAGCGCCGCCACGGCCAGATAGGTTTCGCGCCAGCCCAGATGCTGGCCGAGGAAGGTGGCCAGCGGCGAACCGATGATGGTGGCCACGGTCAGGCCGGTCATGACGATGGCGAACGCGCGGCCCGACTGGCCGGGCCCCATGATGTAGGAGGCGACCATGGCGCCGGCGCCGAAATAGGCGCCCTGCGGCAGACCGGCGAGGAAGCGCGCCGCCATCAGTTGCGGCAGGCTGGCGGCCAGCGCCGACAGCACGTTGCCGAGAATAAACAGCGCCATCAGCGCCAGCAGCAGGGTGCGGCGGTTCAGACGGGCGGCAGCCAGGGTGACGGCCGGGGCGCCGATCACCACGCCCAGCGCGTAGGCGGTGACGGCGCCGGTGGCCTGCGGCACGGCGATGCCCAGGCTGGCGGAGATCAGCTGGATGATGCCCATGCTGGCGAATTCCGAGGTGCCGATCACGAAGCTGCCGAGCGCCAGGGCGAACAGCGCCAGCGCGCGGCTGAGAGGGGGGGCGATGGACGTCGGCGGCGGGACCGCCTTGGCGCCACCTGCCGGCGGCAGGTGGGCAGCCTGGCCAGCCCGCAGGGCTGGAGATGCTGGAGAGGTCATGTCAATTTCCTTCTATGTGAGTTGCGCGCCCGAGGCCAGGCGTTCTGGATGACCTCACTATGGCCCGCGCTCACATATTCCGGAAATTTATTCTTTGGATTTTAGATATTCACCAAAGTTTATGACTGGTGTCAAAAGCCCGGCGCCGGCACTTCCGGAATCTGGTTGTGCAGGCTGGCGTTGATGGCGTTCCAACCGCGGATGACGGCGATGCCGTAGCTGATTTCGGCGATTTCGGTGTCGTTGAAGTGGGTCTTCAGCAGGTCGAAATCGGCATCGGTCGGCTGCTTGTGCGGCAGGGCGTTGACCGCTTCGGCCCAGTTCAGGGCGGCGCGTTCGCGCTCGCTGAAGAACGAGGCCGGAGCGTCGCGCCAGCCGGCGATGGCGTTGATGTGGCGCGGCTCCATTTCCTGCTTGATCAGATCGCGCCAGTGCATGTCGACGCACACGCCGCAGCCGTTGAGCTGCGATACGCGCAGGTTGATCAGTTCCACCAGGCGGTGGCCCAGCGAGCTTTTTTTCACCGATGCGGACAGCGCGATCATGGCCTGCAGGTTGGCCGGCGCCAGTTGGAAGAAAGGAATGCGGGCAGTTTGCGACATGATGTTTCACCTTTCGGGTTGAGACGGGAGGCGCACCATTGCGCCCTCGATACCTGTTAGACGGGCCAGCCGTTCAGCTTGTGACAGGCCGGCGGGATTTTTTTCAAGGCGCGGGCACCAGCAGGCGCACCGCGGTGCCGCCCTCGGCGCGGCGCCGGATGGTCAGCCGGCAGCCGATCAGCGCGGCGCGCTCGCGCATGCCGGTCAGGCCCCATTTGTCGCCGCTGTCGGCCAGGCCGGCCTGCTCCAGCAACGCTGCCGCGATGCCGACGCCGTCATCGGTCACGCTCAGCGCCAGCGCCCCGCCGTGCCAGTCCAGTCGTACCGCCACGCTGTCGGCCTGGGCGTGGCGGATGGCATTCGCGATGGCTTCGCTGGCAATGTTGTACACCTCGCAGATCACCGGTGGCCGCAGCCCGGCCGGCGTGCCGCTGCTGAGCACCGACACGCGCACCGGCCCGTCGCGGTGGAACAGCCGCGCGCGCTCTGCCAGGGCTTGCGCCAGGCCTGCCGCGCCGGGGCCGGCGCGCAGATCCTGCAATTGCTGGCGGCCTTCCCGCATCACGCTGGCGGTCAGGTCCAGCAGGTGGGTCAGGTCGCGTCGTTCCGCCGAATCGCTCGGCATACGCCGCACGCAGGCGTGCAGGCGCAGGGTCAGCGATTCCACGCTTTGCAGATAGGTGTCGTGCAGCACGCGCGCGATGCGTTCGCGTTCGTCGCGGATGCCGCGCAACTGTGCGCCGGCCAGCCACCGGCGATGCGTCTGCCGCAACTGGCAGACCAGGCCGAGGCACAGCAGGTACACGAAATAGGGGAGGGTGGCGCGCAGGGCGCCGGCAATGACTTCCATTGGACAAAACGAGCTGGGCCGCTCTTCAGAACAGCGTCTGCGGCACGTCGGCCAGCTTGTCCGGGTTGCGCACGATGAACACCGCGGTGATGCTGCCGTCTTCGATGCGGAACGATTGCGCCGATTCCAGCTTGCCGGCGACGTAACGCAGCAAGCCGGGTTCGCCGTTGACGTGGGCCAGGCGGTACGCCACCTGCTGCGGATACTGGTGCTCCAGCGACCAGAACGAGCCGGCCACGCGGCCGGCGCCATGCAGGATGTTGAGGTAGGCGTTGACCTTGCCGCCGCCGTCGGCCACCAGCTGCACATCGTCGGCCAGCATGGCTTTCATGGCATCGCGGTCGCCGGCCTGGGCAGCCGTCATGAAACGGCTCAGCAGCTCGCGGTGCTGCTCGCGCGGCACGCTGAAGCGCGGCTTCTCCTGCTGCACGCGCTCCTGCGCGCGATGCACCATCTGCCGGCAGGCCGCCTCGGTCTTGCCCAGCACGCCGGCGATGTCGGCGTAGTCCTGGTCGAACACCTGGCGCATCAGGAACGCGGTGCGCTCCTCGGGCGACAGGCGTTCCAGCACCCACATGAAGGCCATCGACACTTCGCTGGCGGTTTCCGCCGCGCGCTCCGGCGTGCGTTCGTCGAGTTCGACGATCGGCTCCGGCAGCCACCAGCCGACATAGGCTTCGCGCTCCGGCATGCGGCTGCGCAGCCGGTCCAGCGCCAGCCGGGTGGTGATGGTGACCAGCCACGCTTCCGCCGACTGCACCGCTGCGTGGTCGCTGTCGTGCCAGCGCAGCCAGGCGTCCTGCACCACGTCCTCGGCGTCGGCGCGGATGCCCAGCATGCGGTAGGCGGTAGCGAACAGGCGCGGGCGCAGCGCCGCAAAGGTGGTCAGCGCGTCGGTGGTGGATTGCTTGCTCATGATGGTTTCTGCGGAGTGGTCCTGCAACTTAGACGTGCCGGCAGCGGGCTTTGTGACAAGCATAGCGTATTCACGCCATTTTTTTTTCACCCGACTGTCACAGTGCGTTGCCGCCGGCCGTCTTACAGACGGGGGGCTTCGATGCCCCGCCTTTTTTCCCCTTAAACGACAAGCAAAGGCCATCATGAAACGCGCAAACTGGTTTCAACTTTCGCCGGACGGAGCAAAAGCTCTGGGCGGCGTCCATCAATTCGTCACCCATGGCACGCAGCTGCCTGGCCAGCTGATTCACCTGGTATTCCTGCGGGTGTCGCAGATTAACGGCTGCGCCCACTGCATCGATCTGCATACGCGGGATCTGATCAAAGAGGGCATGTCGGTCGATAAGCTGGTGCTGGTGCCGGTGTGGCACGAGGCCGAGTACCTGTTTTCCGAACAGGAGCGCGCCGCGCTGGCGTGGGCGGAAGAGGTGACGCGCGTCAGCGAAACGCACGCCTCCGACGAGGCTTACGCGGCGGCGTCCGCGGTATTCGAGCAGCGCGATCTGGTCGACCTGACCATCGCCATCGCCGCGATGAATGCCTTCAACCGCATGGGGATCAGCTTCCGTCTGCCGCCGGCCGCGAAGGCCTGAGCCCCGGACTTATTTTTTGGCGGGAGGCGGCGGCACGCGCCTGACCACGATAGTGCCATCGACGATGGTGCAGTCGATGATGTGGTTGCGCCCCGGCTCGACGTGGCGCGAATACAGGTCGTGGTACGTGCCGGCGTCTTCCAGCCGCAGGTCGATGCGGAATTCCTGCAGGTTGTTGCTGGCCTGGATTTCGCGCATGCGCTGCTTGCGGATGTCGGCTTCCTTGTCGGTGCGGCCGTGCATTTCCGGTCCCTCGAAATAGCGGATCAGCGCGCACTCGATGGCGTCGATGCGGTCCTTGAGCAGCATGTCGGCCGCCACCGGATTCTGGTTGACGTCGAAGCCGGCCGGGTCGCCGTCGGACGACTGCACCTCCACGTTCATACGCTGAATCATCAGCAGCATGTCGTTGTCCTCGCTGTGATGCTGATGCACGCGTTGGACCGGCATCAGGCGCGCGCGCCCCAGCCGGTTCTGCGGGTCCTTGGTCTGGCCCACGTACTGCACCTGGGTCTTGTAGTGCAGGTTGTTCTCGTACTGCTGCAGCACGTCGTGGATCGACAAGGCTTCCACCAGCCCGCCCCAGTTCAGGGTGAGGAAACGGTCGGTCAGGGCCACCGTGGGCTTTTTCAGGGTGGCGGCGAACGGCACCTCCAGCTCCAGCGTGATGCTGTCCTTTTTTTCTTCCGGTCCCACCAGCAGCGGCACCGTCAGCTTCAGCGAAAAGAAGCCCCAACTGGTGCTGCGCGCGGTGTCGAAGCGCACCCGCGGACGGTTGACGGCAAAATAGATCAGCCGCTTCTGGCTGGTCGCTTCCAGGTCGAACTGCATGCGGCGCAGATGGCGGCCGACCGGATCGCGGATGTCCGGCGCTTCCGGGAAGCCGGCGATCAGGTCGTACCAGTGGAATTTGGCCTCGGCCACGGTGACCACCCAGGTCTGCGGCGCGGCGGTGCGGCGCGGCAGCAGCGGCAGCAGTTCTTCCATTTCGTCCTGCGGCTGCGCCACCAGGTCGTGGAATGGTTCCGGCGCGTTGTCGTCGAACAGCGCGCCTATGCCCAGCTCCTCCGGCGACGGATCGGGATAATCGTCGTCGTCGTCGTTCATTGCGGGCTCCAGGGTGTCATAGTGCCGTCATTATAGTAGCTGAGGTCAAATATTTCCATGTGGAAATTAAATCAACCTGCCGGTACCAAACAATGTAACACTAGTCAGCCCTTGGCGCCCTTGGCCGGCGGCGGGAGTGGCATGGGCGCAACTTGCGCCTGGCCGTCGGCGACGTAACAGCTGAGCAGGTGGCGCGGCGCGGCGCTCACCAGCTCCGAACTCAGCGTGTTGTAATAGCCGCAGTCGGCCAGTTCCAGGTCGATGGTGTACTGCACCAGGTGATTGGCGGCCTGCACGGCGACGATGCGCTCGCTGCGCGCCTTGCGCTCGTCCGGCTTGCGCAGGCGCGGCGCGCTGCCTTCGAAATAGCGGATCAGCGCCGCCTCGATCATGTCGGCGCGTTCGGCCTGCAGCGCCTCGGCCGCCTGCGGATGAGCGTTGTGCGGCAGGGCGGCCGGATCGCCGTCGGCGCCGCTGACCGCCACCTCGGTGCCGATCACCAGCAGCAGGATGTCGTAATCCATGCCGTACTGGGCGCGCAGCTTGTGCATGGCCGGCAGTCGGCCCTTGCCCAGGCGCCGCTCGGGATCGCGGGTCTGGCCGACGTAGTGCACCACGCTGGCGTGCTTCAGCGTGTGGCCGTAGGTGCGCAGCAGGTCGTGCACCGAATACACCTCCAGGTGGCCGCCCCAGTTCAGGCTGATGAAGCTGTCGGTCAGCGTCACGGTCGGCTTTTTCATGGTGGCGGCGAACGGCACCTTGAGCTCGATGGTGATGTTTTCGCGGCTCTGGCTGGCGCCCATCAGCAGCGGCAGCGTCAGCCGCAGCGAGAAGAAGCCCCATTGCACCACGCCGGTCAGGTCGAAGCGCACGCGCGGCCGCGTCACGGCCAGGAAGATGTGCGGCTTCTCGGCCGTGGCTTCCAGCTCGAACTGCATGCGCCGCATGTAGCGGCCGATGGGGTCGTTGATGTCCGGCTTGTCGGCGAAGCCGGCGGTCAGGTCGTACCAGTGGTAGCGGGCGTCGGCCACGCGCACCATCCAGCTTTGCGGCGCGCCGCCGCCGTGCAGGGGCAGGGCGGCGAGGGCGGCGGAGGGCTGCGGGGTCTGGGCAGCTGGTTCAGAAAAACTCATGATGCTCCCGGTGGAAACGGTTGGGGTACTAAGCAATCATGTGAAGACTATACTGAATGTATCCGTGCGGCAATAAAATTATGGTGACAGGTTGCGTTTACGCCGCCAACACGCGGCCGGCCAGCGCCTGCCGCAACAGCGCCAGCAGGTCGTCCGGGTGCTGGCACAGGTAGTCGGCGTTCCAGGCCAGCGGCTCGGTGGCGCCGCAATAGCCCCAGCCGCAGGCGATGGTCGGCATGCCGGCGGCCTGGCCGGCCAGGATGTCGCGCAGATCGTCGCCGGCGTACCAGCACTGTGCCGGCGCCAGGTTGAGGCGGCGCGCGGCTTCCAGCAGCGGCGCCGGGTGCGGCTTGGCGTGCGGCGTGGTGTCGCCCGAAATCGCGCAGGCCGCGTGATCCAGGCCGATCTGCGGCAGCAGCGGATCGGTGAAACGCATCGGCTTGTTGGTGACGATGCCCCACTGCAGCCCGGCCGCCTCGATCCCGGCCAGCAGCGCGGGGACGCCATCGAACAGCGCGGTATGCACGGCGATGGCCGCGGCGTAATTGCTGAAGAAGCCCAGGCGCAGCTCCTCGTAGCCGGCATCCTCCGGCTTGAGGCCGAACGACGCGCCTATCATGCCGCGCGCGCCGGCCGAGGCGGTGGGGCGCAGCACGTCATAGGCGGTGGGTTCCAGGCCGCGCACGCTGCGCAGCAGGTTGACGGCGGCGGCCAGGTCGGGCGCGGTGTCGGCCAGGGTACCATCGAGATCGAACAGGATGGCGCGCGGCGGAGGCAGCATGGTCATGGCTTTACAAAGGGCGGCGCGCGGCCACCAGGTAATTGACGCTGGTGTCGTCGTTGAGCGAATAAATTTTGGTCAGCGGGTTGTAGCCCATGCCCTTGAAGCCCTGCACCTCCAGCCCGGCGCTGCGGATGAACTGCGACAGCTCGGACGGCGTGATGAACTTGTCGTAGTCGTGGGTGCCTTTCGGCAGCAGGCGCAGCACGTATTCGGCGCCGATCACGGCAAACAGATACGCCTTCGGATTGCGGTTCAGGGTCGAGAAGAACACATGACCGCCCGGCTTGACCAGCGCCGCGCAGGCGCGCACGATGGCGGCCGGATCGGGCACGTGTTCGAGCATTTCCATGCAGGTCACCACATCGTACTGGTCCGGCTCCTGGGCCGCCATCTCCTCGGCGGCGATCAGCTTGTAGCGCACCTGCACGCCCGATTCCAGCGAATGCAGATCGGCCACCTTCAGCGCCTTCTCGCCGAGGTCGATGCCGGTGACGGTGGCGCCCCTGCGCGCCATCGACTCGCTGAGGATGCCGCCGCCGCAGCCGATGTCGATCACGTTCTTGCCGGCCAGCGGCGCGCGCGCGTTGATCCATTCCAGGCGCAGCGGATTAATTTCGTGCAGCGGACGGAACTCGGAGGTCGGATCCCACCAGCGGTGCGCGAGTTCGGAAAATTTTTGCAGTTCTAATGGATCGGCGTTCATGGTGTCGGTGATAAAAACGATGGCATATTCTACCGCATAAAAAAACCCCGCCGCAGCGGGGTTTTGCGTGCGTCAGCGCAGCCGATTACTTGCTGGTGCCGACCACTTCGATTTCTACGCGACGGTTCTTGGCGCGGCCTTCGGCGGTCTTGTTGTCCGCCACTGGCTGCTTCTCGCCCTTGCCTTCGGTGTACACGCGGTTGGCTTCCACACCTTTGGAGATGATGTAAGCCTTGACCGCTTCGGCACGACGTACCGACAGCTTCTGGTTGTACTCGTCGGTGCCCACCGAGTCGGTGTGGCCGACGGCGATGATCACTTCCAGGTTGATCGAACCCAGTTTCGAGGTCAGATCGTCCAGCTTGGCTTTGCCTTCAGGCTTCAGCACGGCTTTGTCGAAGTCGAAGAAGGCGTCGGCGGCGAAGCTGACCTTCTGTGCGGTCGGCACAGGGGCCGGCGCTGGAGCCGGGGCCGGCGCGGCAGGCGCTGGTGCGGCTGGCGGTGGTGGCGGCGGCGGCGCCACGCACTTGCCGTTTTCCAGCTTCTCTGGTTCGACGCAGATCGGCAGATCGCAGCCTGGCACGGCGTCCGCCGGGGTCCAGTAGCCGGTGCGCCAGCACAGGCCGAACGGGTCGCGTGCGATGATGCCGCGCGCATCCTGCAGGTAGGCGCTCTTCGGGGTCGGCGCCTTGATGTCCTGGGTGACTGGCGCGTACGGTGGCGCGGTAGGCGCGGTCTGGGCGATGGCCGAACCGGCAAATGCAGCCGAGATGGCCAGCATCGAAATCAGTTTTTTCATATTTTTCTTCCTTTCGGGGGTGATATCTATCTGCAGAAAACTGCGCGACGCGTTCTTTGCGTGGGGCGAATTCTACCACGCAGGGGCGTCACGGCCGTTTTCCGCTTGCGAATCAAGCAATTGACTTCTCGTCCATTTTGCCACAAGCGATTCCGGTCGTTTAAAGGGCGCCAACCGCGCGCCGTTCGGCATCCAACCAAAATGTTGTTTTGTTGCAACGTGATTGTCGATAATAATTGAGTAATGTGTCATGAATATTACAAGTTGTTACCGTGCGGCGATCCCTGCAACACCGCATGAATGCTGGCTGGGCCGCAAAATCCGCTGGTGGCCGTGCGCGCATGCTAAAATCGTACGCTTGCCTGTCTCTTGGGAGAGGCTTAATAAACCACAGTAAAACGACCCGCCAATGGATCAATTCGCAAAAGAAACAATCCCTATTTCACTCGAAGAAGAGATGCGCAAGAGCTACCTCGATTACGCCATGAGCGTGATCGTGGGCCGTGCTCTGCCGGACGTGCGCGACGGCCTCAAGCCGGTGCACCGCCGGGTTTTGTACTCGATGCATGAATCGAATTACGTGTGGAACCGTGCCTACGTCAAGTGCGCCCGTGTGGTGGGCGACACCATGGGTAAATACCACCCGCACGGCGACGCCTCCATTTACGACACGCTGGTGCGCATGGCGCAGGACTTTTCGCTGCGCTACATGCTGGTCGACGGTCAGGGCAACTTCGGCTCGGTCGACGGCGACGGCGCGGCGGCGATGCGTTACACCGAGTGCCGCCTCGACAAGATTTCCAGCGAACTGCTGGCCGACATCGACAAGGACACGGTCGACTTCCAGCCCAACTACGACGGCAAGGAAAAGGAACCGACGGTCTTGCCGACCCGCATCCCCAACCTGCTGATCAACGGCTCGTCCGGCATCGCGGTGGGCATGGCCACCAACATCCCGCCGCACAACCTGCACGAAGTGATCGCCGGCGCGCTGCACGTGCTGGGCCACCCGGACTGCACGATCGACGAGCTGATCGAACTGATCCCGGCGCCCGACTTCCCCACCGGCGGCATCATCTATGGCGTCTCCGGCGTGCGCGACGGCTATCGCACCGGCCGCGGCCGCGTGGTGATGCGCGCCAAGACCCACTTCGAGGAATACGGCAAGGACGGCGGCCGCACCGCCATCATCGTCGACGAGCTGCCCTACCAGGTCAACAAGAAATCGCTGCTGGAGCGCATCGCCGAAAACGTGCGCGACAAGAAGCTGGACGGCATTTCCGACATCCGCGACGAGTCCGACAAGTCGGGCATGCGCGTGGTGATCGAGCTGAAGCGCGGCGAAGTGCCGGACGTGGTGCTGAACAACCTGTACAAGCAAACCCAGCTGCAAGACACTTTCGGCATGAACATGGTGGCGCTGGTCGACGGCCAGCCGCGCCTGCTGAACCTGAAGGAAATGCTGCAATGCTTCCTGTCGCACCGCCGCGAAGTGGTCACGCGCCGCACCGTGTTCGAGCTGCGCAAGGCGCGCGAACGCGGCCACGTGCTGGAAGGCCTGGCGGTGGCGCTGGCGAACATCGATGAATTCATCGCCATCATCAAGGCCGCGCCGACCCCGCCGGTGGCCAAGGCCGAGCTGATGAACCGTTCCTGGGATTCGTCGCTGGTGCGCGAGATGCTGTCCCGCACCGGCGAAGGCGAGCACCCGAACAGCGTCGACGCCTTCCGTCCGGAACATCTGCCCAAGCATTACGGCATGCAGGCTGACGGCCTGTACAAGCTGTCCGACGACCAGGCGCAGGAAATCCTGCAAATGCGTCTGCAGCGCCTGACCGGCCTGGAACAGGACAAGATCGTCAACGAGTACAAGGACGTGATGGCGGAAATCGCCGACCTGCTGGACATCCTGGCCAAGCCGGCGCGCGTGACCACCATCATCACCGACGAACTGACCTCGGTGGTGACCGAGTTCGGCAACCCGGAAAAGGATCCGCGCCGTTCCTCGATCGAGCACAACGCCAGCGACCTGAATACCGAAGACCTGATCACGCCGCAGGACATGGTGGTGACCCTGTCGCACACCGGCTACATGAAGTCGCAGCCGATCTCCGAGTACCGCGCGCAGAAGCGCGGCGGCCGCGGCAAGCAGGCCATGGCCACCAAGGACGAGGACTGGATCGACCAGCTGTTCATCGCCAACACCCACGACTACATCCTGTGCTTCTCCAACCGCGGCCGCCTGTACTGGCTGAAGGTGTGGGAAGTGCCGCAAGGCTCGCGCAACTCGCGCGGCAAGCCGATCGTGAACATGTTCCCGCTGGCCGACAACGAGAAGATCACGGTGATCCTGCCGCTGTCCGGCGACAACCGCACCTTCCCGGAAGACCACTATGTGTTCATGTCGACCAGCCTGGGCACCGTCAAGAAGACGCCGCTGAAGGACTTCAGCAACCCGCGCAAGGCCGGCATCATCGCGGTCGACCTGGACGAGGGCGACTTCCTGATCGGCGCCGCGCTGACCGATGGCGAACACGATGTGATGCTGTTCTCCGACGCCGGCAAGGCGGTGCGCTTCGACGAGAACGACGTGCGTCCGATGGGCCGCAACGCCCGCGGCGTGCGCGGCATGAACCTGGACGAGGGCCAGCGCGTGATCGCGCTGCTGGTGGCCGAGAACGAGCAGCAGTCGGTGCTGACCGCGACCGAGAACGGCTTCGGCAAGCGCACCCCGATCATCGAGTACACCCGTCACGGCCGCGGCACCAAGGGCATGATCGCGATCCAGACCTCCGAGCGTAACGGCAAGGTGGTGGCGGCGACGCTGGTCGATTCGACCGACGAGATCATGCTGATCACCACCGGCGGTGTGCTGATCCGCACCCGCGTGTCGGAGATCCGCGAGATGGGCCGCGCGACCCAGGGCGTGACCCTGATCGCGGTGGAAGACGGCACCAAGCTGTCCGGCCTGCAGCGCGTGGTCGAAACCGACATCGATGAAGTCGAGCTGGAACCGGGCCCGGATTCCAAGCCGAACGACGCAGCAGAGTAAAGCGGCGGACGCCAGTCCGTCAGCGCGGGGCCAGGTTTGCCGTACCATACGGCGGGACTGGCCCCGTTTTTATTTGGAGGTGTTCAAGATGAAGAAAATCGTAGCCTCGTTGTTCACTGCGGTGGCCCTGGTCTGCGCCGCGCCGGCCATGGCGCAGCAAGCGCAGCCCGATCCGGCCGCCGTCGCCGCCGCCAAGGACTTGTTCGACTCGATGAACTACCGCGCCGTCATGCACGGCATGATGCAGCAGATGGCGCAGGGACTGGCCGGCTCGATGCGCGCCGGCGCCACCGCCGCCATCAACAACAACGCCAAGCTGAGCGCCGAGGAAAAGCAGAAGGCGCTGGCCAAGATGGAAGCCGACCTGCCGGCCGCCGTCAACACCATGCAGACGGTGATGAACGATCCTGGCATGATCGACGAGATCATCGACCAGACGGTGCCGATCTACGCGCGCAATTTCAGCGCCGATGAGCTCAAGCAGATCGCCGCCTTCTACCGCACGCCGGTGGGGCAGAAGATGCTGGCCAACATGCCCAAGCTGATGGGCGAGGGCATGCAGGTGGGGCAGCAGATCGTCGCGCGCCGTCTCGGTCCCATGCTGCAGAAGGCGCAGCAGGAACAGAAATAATCACACTCAAGGAACGCAATGACTCAGATCTACAATTTCTCCGCCGGCCCTGCCGTCCTGCCGAAAGAGGTGCTGGCGCAAGCCGCCGCCGAAATGCTGGACTGGCACGGCAGCGGCATGTCGGTGATGGAGATGAGCCACCGCGGACCGGAATTCATATCGATTTACAAGGCGGCCGAGCGCGACCTGCGCGAGCTGCTGGCAGTACCGGACAATTACAAGATCCTGTTCATGCAGGGCGGCGGTCTGTCGCAGAACGCCCTGATTCCGTTGAATCTGCTGGGCCACAAGCCCGACGGCGCGACGATCGATTTTATCCACACCGGTTCGTGGTCGGACAAATCCATCAAGGAAGCGCGCAAGTACGCGCATGTGAACGTGGCCGCCTCGTCGACCACGGCGGTGCCGCCGCAGGCCGAATGGCGGCTCACGCCCGGCGCGGCCTACCTGCACATGTGCACCAACGAGACCATCGGCGGCGTCGAATACGATGTCAGCGGCAATCAGCCGGATGCCGGCGACCCGCGCCTGGCCGGCGTGCCGCTGGTGGCCGACATGTCCTCGCACATTCTGTCGCGCGTGATCGACGTGTCGAAATTCGGCGTGATCTTCGCCGGCGCGCAGAAGAACATCGGCCCGGCCGGCGTCACCATCGTCATCATCCGCGACGACTTGCTGGGCAAGGCGCTGCCGGTCTGCCCGTCGGCCTTCGACTTCAAGCTGGTGGCCGACAACGAATCGATGTACAACACGCCGCCCACCTACGGCATCTACATCGCCGGCCTGGTGTTCCAGTGGCTCAAGCGCCAGGGCGGCGTGGCCGAGATGGAGCGCCGCGCCATCGCCAAGGCGGCGCTGCTGTACCACGCTCTGGACCACAACGACTTCTACGAAACCCGCGTGGCGAAATCCAGCCGCTCGCGCATGAACGTGCCTTTCTACCTGAAGGACGAAAGCAGGAACGAAGCATTCCTGGCCGGCGCCAAGGCGCGCGGCCTGCTGCAACTGAAGGGCCACAAGTCCGTCGGCGGTATGCGCGCATCGATTTATAACGCGATGCCTATCGAGGGCGTGCAAGCGCTCGTAGACTACCTGAACGAATTCGCTGCCCAACAAAGATGAACGACAAACTGAAACCCTTGCGCGAAAAGATCGATGCCATCGATGCGCAAATCCTCGACCTGCTGAACCAGCGCGCGCAAGTGGCGCAGGAAGTGGGTCACGTCAAGGCGGAAACCGGCGCGCCCGTGTTCCGTCCCGAACGCGAAGCGCAGGTGCTGCGCGGCGTCGCCGAACGCAATCCCGGCCCGATGGGCAATGCCGAGCTGCAGACCATCTGGCGCGAAATCATGTCCGCCTGCCGCTCGCTGGAAAAGCGCGTCACCGTGGCCTTCCTCGGCCCGGCCGGCACCTACAGCGAACAGGCGGTGTACCAGCAGTTCGGCACTGCCGTCGATGTGCTGCCTTGCTCGTCCATCGACGAAGTATTCCGCGCCACCGAGGCGGGCACCGCGGAATTCGGTGTGGTGCCGGTCGAGAATTCGACCGAGGGCGCCATCGGCCGCACGCTGGACCTGCTGCTGCATACGCCGCTGACCATCAGCGGCGAGGTGTCGATCGCCGTGCGTCACAGCCTGCTGACCGCCACCGGCAACATGGACGGCGTGAAGGTGATCTGCGCCCACGCGCAGGCGCTGGCCCAGTGCCAGATCTGGCTGAACAACAATTACCCGGACATCGAACGCCGCGCGGTATCGTCGAATGCGGAAGCGGCCATCATGGCGCGCGACGACAAGACCATCGCTGCGATTGCCGGCGAGCGCGCCGGCGTGCGCTACTCGCTGGGCACGGTGAAGGCCAACATCCAGGACGACCCGCACAACCGCACGCGCTTCGCCGTGATCGGCTCGCTGCAGCCCGGCCCGTCGGGCGACGACCGCACCTCGCTGGCGCTGGCCGCGCCGCACAAGGCCGGCTCCATCTACCGCCTGCTTGGATCGCTGGCGCAGCATGGCGTGTCGATGACGCGCTTCGAATCGCGGCCGGCGCGCACCGGCACCTGGGAATACTACTTCTACGTCGACGTGCAGGGCCACATCCAGGATGAGGCGGTGGCCAGGGCGTTGGCGGAATTGCAGGGCAACGCCGCCTTCTTCAAGATGCTGGGCTCCTACCCGGTGAGCCTGACCTGATAACAAAGAGAGACACTATGAGCAAGAACTACGGTCCGGAATACGTCCGCGCCATCGCCCCTTACCAGGCCGGCAAACCGATCGCGGAAGTCGCGCGCGAGTTCGGCCTGGATGAGGCCAAGATCGTCAAACTGGCATCGAACGAGAACCCGTTCGGCGTGCCGGAATCGGCAAAGCAGGCCATGGCCGCCGCCGTGGCGGAGCTGGGGCGCTACCCGGACGCCAATGGCTTCGACCTGAAAGGCGCGCTGTCGCAGCGTTATGACGTGCCGGCTGACTGGATCACGCTGGGCAACGGCTCCAACGACATCCTGGAAATCGCCGCGCATGCCTTCGTGGAGCGCGGCCAGTCCATCGTCTATGCGCAGTATTCGTTCGCGGTGTACGCGCTGGCGACGCAGGGCATCGGCGCGCAGCACATCGTGGTGCCGGCCAAGGCGCACGGCCACGACCTGCCGGCCATGCTGGCGGCGATCCGCGACGACACCCGTCTGGTGTTCATCGCCAACCCGAACAACCCGACCGGCACCTTCATCCCGGCGGCCGAGATCGAAGGGTTCCTGTCCAAGGTACCGGCCCATGTGGTGGTGGTGCTGGACGAGGCCTACAACGAATTTCTGGCCGAAGAAAACCAGTTCGAGTCGGCGGCCTGGGTCAAGAAGTATCCCAACCTGCTGGTGTCGCGCACCTTCTCCAAGGCGTATGGCCTGGCGGGATTGCGCGTCGGCTTCGCGATTGCGCAGCCGGCGCTGACGGATCTGATGAACCGCATCCGCCAGCCGTTCAACGTCAACTCGCTGGCGCAGGCGGCGGCGATCGCTGCGCTGAACGACAGGGAATTCCTGGCCAAGGGCGCGGACAACAACCGCGCCGGCTACGAACAGCTGGTGGCGGCGTTCGACAAACTGGGGCTGGAGTACGTGCCTTCGTACGGCAACTTCGTGCTGGTGAAAGTCGGCGACGATGCCGGCGCCGGCGCGCGCATCAACCTGGCATTGCTGAAGCAGGGCGTGATCGTGCGCCCGGTCGGCAACTACGGTCTGCATGAATGGCTGCGCATCTCGATCGGCCTGCCGGAAGAGAACGAAGTATTCATCGAAGCCCTGACCCACGCGCTGGCGGAGTAAATGCTGAACAAAGTTCTCATCTTCGGCGTGGGCTTGATCGGCGGCTCGTTCGCGCGCGCGCTCAGGCAGGCGGGCTTGGTGCGGACCATCGTCGGCATCGACCGCTCGCCGGCCTCGCTGGCGCGGGCGCTGGAGCTGGGCCTCATCGACGTGGCCGGCCC
>NZ_SPVG01000034.1 GCF_004614165.1 Duganella callida
CCTTTTCTTCCCTGACAAAAGAGCTTTACAACCCGAAGGCCTTCTTCACTCACGCGGCATTGCTGGATCAGGGTTGCCCCCATTGTCCAAAATTCCCCACTGCTGCCTCCCGTAGGAGTCTGGACCGTGTCTCAGTTCCAGTGTGGCTGGTCGTCCTCTCAGACCAGCTACTGATCGTCGCCTTGGTAGGCTTTTACCCCACCAACTAGCTAATCAGATATCGGCCGCTCCATGAGCATGAGGTCTTGCGATCCCCCACTTTCTCCCTTGGGACGTATGCGGTATTAGCGTAACTTTCGCTACGTTATCCCCCACTCCTGGGTACGTTCCGATATATTACTCACCCGTTCGCCACTCGCCGCCAGACCGAAGTCCGCGCTGCCGTTCGACTTGCATGTGTAAGGCATGCCGCCAGCGTTCAATCTGAGCCAGGATCAAACTCTTTAGTTTAATCTCTGTTTTTGGTCATTTCTGACCAGGTTCGCTCTTACTCAAAATACTGACAGTATTTCTTGTTGAGCATTTAATGCTTTTTGTTGCAGCATCAAACGCCCACATTTATCGACTGTATGTTTTTAAAGATCCGTGTTGCTTGCTGAGAAGCGTTTTGTTCATCAGCACAGAAGCGAGATTATGAAGCACTTGATTTATCTCGTCAACCCCTCGTTTTTCATCGTTTCGCTTTTCAGCGTCTGCGTTGTTTCGCGAGGGACCGAACTATAGCAAACTCGAACCAGGTTTGGCAAGCAGTTCCCTGAACTTCGCCGCCCACTCCCCAATTTGTGCAGACTGTCGCAATCGCATGGCGCGTGCAGGCATGGATTCGTTACACTTGCCTCAAATTAAGTATGAGTGAAAGCCTCGCATGTTCCCTACGCCAAAAACACAAGACACCCTGAAAGCTGCCGGCGGCATGCTGCACCGCGGATTCGACACGGTCGCTATCTGGGTGACCCAGCTCTCGTGGTGGAAGTTCCTGGTGTTTGCGGTGCTGATGCTGATCGCCGGCTCTATCCTGCAGGACGAGTTGTTCTCCTCCAGCCCGGTACAGGAAGACGCCGACCGCGGCGACCGTATGCACAAGCGCAAAGGCGACACCAACATCCTGATCGACGACAGCGGCATCCACTTCAATCCGCGCAAAACGCGCAGCAAGAGCACGGACGACAACACGCAAGCGCCTGCCGAGCCGGCGGAAGCAGCAGAGGCGCCAGAAACCCCGGCCACTCCGGCTACCCCAGCTACCCCAGCTAACCCGGCTACTCCCGCGACGCCAGCCACCCCGGCAACCCCATCCAAGTCCGGCAAATCCGGCGCCGCCTCGGTGCCGGCCCTGCCCTCGCTGCCGGGCGAGGAAGTCCACATCGACCTGCCGCCGCAAATCGGCGAAGAACTGTCCAATGCCATTGAAGAGGCGGTTGACGACCGCGCCGAGCAGAAAGTCGCGCGCTATCACGGCCAGGCATCCACCTGGTTCAAGAGCTTTATTACGCTGCTGGTATTGGCCCTGTTCGGCACCAAGGTATTGATGAGCAAAAAAACGCGCGCCGAAGCGGAAATGCAGACCGCCAACGCCGCCGCCGAGCGCGAATCCATGCAGCGCCAGCTCAGCGAAGCCAAGATGCAGATGATGCAAGCCCAGGTCGAGCCACACTTCCTGTTCAACACGCTGGCCTCGGTCGAGCACCTGATCGAGACCGACCCGCCGCGCGCCTCCGCCATGCAGCGCAGCCTGATCAAATACCTGCGCGCGGTGCTGCCGCAGATGCGCGACAGCTCGCTGACCACCAACCTCGGCCGCGAAGCCGACATGGTGCTGGCCTATCTGAATCTGCTGAAAATGCGCATGGAAGAGCGTTTGACGGTGATTTTCGATGTACCCGACGGCCTGCGCACCGCCGCCTTCCCGCCCATGATGCTGCAATCGATGGTGGAAAACGCCATCAAGCACGGCCTGGAAGGCAAGCCGGAGGGCGGCACCTTGAAAGTGCACGCCGACGTTGCCCACAACAAGCTGCGCGTCACCGTGGCCGACACCGGCCTCGGCTTCGGCGCCAAGCCAAGCGACGGCACCGGCCTGGGCCTGACCAACATCCGCGAACGCCTGAAACTACTGCACGGCGACCAGGCCCAGCTGCTGATCGCCGCCAACAGCCCCAGTGGCGTGATCGTCACCATCGAGGTGCCGTATCAGCTGGCCAAGACCACCAATAACAACAGCAATTGATTATTACCGCGATTCGATGAATAATTGATTGAATAGCCAATATTTTCACACCCAAGACGATGCCTACTGCAATCATTGCCGATGACGAACGTTTGATGCGCGACCAATTGCGCATGCGCCTGGAACAAGTCTGGCCCGAGCTGGAGATTATCGGCGAGGCCAAGAATGGCGACGAAGCCGTCGACCTGGTCGACGAGCTCAAGCCCGATTTCACCTTCCTCGACATCCGCATGCCTGGCAAGACCGGCATGGAAGCGGCCGCCATCATCGGCAACAAGAGCCAGATCGTGTTCGTGACCGCCTATGACGCCTACGCCATCGAGGCGTTCGAGCGCGGCGCCATCGACTACGTGTTGAAACCGCCCGAGCCGGAACGCCTGCAGATCACGGTCGAGCGCCTCAAAGGCCGCCTGAACAAGCCTGCCGTCGGCGCCGACATCAACGCCAGCGTCGCCACCATGCTGGCACAGCTGACCGAGAAGATCGCCGCGCCCAAGCCGGCCCACCTGCAATGGATCCAGGCCAGCATCGGCCAGGACCTGCGCATGATTCCGGTCGAGGAAATCCTGTTCTTCCGTTCGGACGAAAAATACACCTGCGTGCAGACCGAAAAATATGAGGCGCTGATCCGCAAACCGGTGCGCGACCTGGCCGAGGAACTCGATCCCTCGCTGTTCTGGCAGATCCACCGCGCGACGCTGGTCAACGTCAACGCCATCGAAGGCGTGACGCGCGACATCCGCGGCCGCCACCTGGTAATGATCAAGGGCCGTCCGGAAAAGCTGGAAGTCAGCCGCAGCTTCCTGCATCTGTTCAAGCAGATGTAAGCCTGCGGCACATCAACGCCCTTCCATACGGCTGATTTAGTGTGGCTCAATGAGCCGCACTACCTCCCTGCTGACCCTGGCCGCCATGGCCCTGACCGCGCGCCTGGCCTGGCGCCTGGGCTGGCACTGCGCACGTTCGGCCGCCGCCAGCAAGCGCAGCGGCGGCATCATCCGCCACGCGAGCGACGCCATCATTTCCACCAACGAGCGCCAGATCATCCTGCAGGCCAATCCGGCCGCCGCCGCCATGTTCGGCACCACCGTGCAGGCGATGCAGGGCGCGCCGCTGCAGCAATATATTCCACGCGAACAGCGCCAGAACAATCACAACACGTTCCACTATTTCGGCGACACCGGCATCCGCCTGCGCATGAAGGGGCGGCGCACCAGCGATTACGCGGTCACGGGATTGAAGGCCGGGGGCCAGCATTTTCCGCTGGAAGGCTCGATCTCCACGCTGGACGAGGATGGACGGCGCATCTACACCATCATCCTGCGCGACATCACCGAGCGCAAGCAAGTGCAGGAACAGCTGGAGCAATCGTATTCGCAGCTGCGCGAGCTGTCGGCCGCGCTGCAGACCATCCGCGAGGAAGAACGCAAGCACATCGCGCGCGAGCTGCACGACGACCTGGGCCAGTTGCTGGCCACCCTGCGCGGCGACCTGGCGCTGCTGCAACGGCATGCCGCCAAAGACCCGGCCGCGCGCAAGCTACAGGCCGGCATGGATGATTTACTGATGTCGGCCATTACGTCGCTGCGGCGCATCGCCAGCAACCTGCGACCGCGCGCGCTGGATGAGGGCGGCTTGTATTTTGCGCTGCAGAGCCTGCGTCATGAATTCACCGCGCGCAACAACATCGCCTGCACGCTGGATGCGAATGAAGAGGAATTGATACTGGACGATGCCTACAGCACAGCGATCTTCCGCATCGTGCAGGAAGCGCTGACCAACATTGCCCGCCACGCCGAGGCGCGCAAGGTGGCGCTGTCGCTGCGGCGCAAGGACCACGTGTTGCATGTCCGCATACATGATGACGGCCGCGGCATCGCCGAAAAGGACATGGACAAGGCATCGTCCTTCGGCCTGATCGGGATGCGCGAACGCGTCTGGGGGCTACATGGCGATATCGCCATCGTCAGCGACGGCGGCACGCGCATCGTCATACGCCTGCCGCTGCCGCAGACCGATTAGAACGAATGACGGATACCGGCGTTGAAGGCCTTGTCGCCGCTACCAGCTTCGTTGTTGTTACCAACGGTGTAGCCGGCGCCATTCTTGTTCTTGATCTTGGCGTAGGCCAGGTACACGCCGGTGCGCTTCGACAGGTTGTACAGGTAGCCCAGGGCCCACTGATCGGCATCCTGGTTGTTGACGGTCTTGTCGTTCTTGCGAATGTACGACGCCATGATGGTGCCGGCGCCGACCGGGATCTGCGCGCCGACCAGCACGTCGTTGCTGTCCAGGCTGGGCTTCGGCGCCACGGTGTAGCCGAAGGCATTGGCGCTTGGCAGCTGGGCGCTGTTCACGCCTTTATCTGCGCTGTAAGCGAAGTAGGCCTTCACCACCTGGAAGTCGTAGTTCACCGCCAGCATGGTGTTGCGGCCGGTGTCCTGGATCTTGGCCGGGGTGGTGCCGACGGCGGCGGTGTCATTGTTCTTGTTGTTGTAGACCAGGCGCGCGTTCAGCGGGCCCTGGGCATAGTTCAGGCCCAGACCGAATTGACGGCCGGCGGTGGTGCTGCCGGCCTGCTCGCCCAGGGCGTACAGGGCGTCGCCGCTGAAGCCTTCGATGACCGGGGTCGAGTACACCAGGGCGTTGCTCACGCGGGTGTTGGCGCCAGCCGACGGGAACAGGTTCTTGATGGTGCCAGCGTAGCCGGCGCCGAACGGGTCAGCCACCTGGCTTTGTGCCAGGTACAGCGGGGTGTACTGACGGCCGATGGTCAGCTGACCGGCGTCCTTGCTTTTCAGACCGACGAAAGCCTGACGGTTGAACAGGGTGTTGGTGCTGTCCAGGGTACCGTCGTCGGCCTTGAAGCCGGTTTCCAGCTGGAAGATGGCCGACAGGCCGTTGCCCAGATCTTCGGTGCCGCGGAAGCCGATACGCGACTGGCCGCCGATACCGCTAGTGACTTTGGTGATGTTGCCGGCGGCACCGCCGCGCTCGCTGACGATACCGGCATCCACCAGACCGTAGATGGTGACGTTCGATTGCGCTTGAGCTTGTGCGGCGAAGCCGCCGATGATCAGTGCTGCCAGAGTAAGTTTTTTCACTTGATGTTCTCTACTTAAGGTTGAAAGAAAGGCTTGTTCTATTCCACGGCCGAGATCATGCCTATCAATTACTTCAACAATGTGACAAACATCATTTGTTGTAAATCAACATCAAGAATGAAAAAAAAGCCGCATTAAGCGGCTTTTAATGAAAGTACGGCTTATTTCAGCCTGCAACTGAGCAGGAAGTAATGCTGCAGGCGCTCGATGCGGATCTGTTTGGCATGATCGGCGAAGCGCTTGCGCAGCGTGCTGTCGGTCAGATAATTGTTCATGATTTCATAACGCTCGCCGTCATCGGCGGTCAGGAACTGATAGGTGTTGCCGTCCGCATCGGTCCGCGCGATCACGGTCTCGCCTTCGATGGCCGATTCGTCCAGCACCACCAGCAGCACGTCCTTGCCCAGTTTGGCGCGCAGGCTCTTCAGGTATTTTTCCTGCTGTTCGCGGCGCACATGGCGCCACAGGTTGCCGATGAAGACGGCCGTGTATTCGCCCTGCATGCCATCCGGCAGAGCGAAGGCGTCCATCACGCCGAAAGTGACGATGTCCTCGTCCAGGCCACGGGTTTCCGCCAGTGCGATCATTTCCGGCAGGATGTCGGTGGCGTACACCGATGCCGCGGTTTCCGAAATCAGGTCGGTCCAGTAGGCGGTGCCGCAGCCCAGCTCCAAGACCTTGTGGCCGTCGAACAGCTCGGCGACCATTTCCTGCAGATCGTCCAGGTCGTCGAAGCGCTCTTCCCGCGCATAGACCTGGTCATAGTTGTCGGCGTTGACGGCGTAATATTTAGTCAACTGATTGGTATTCATGCTGATGCTTTCTTTATAGTTCGTAGTTGTCTTTTCCGCCGCTCATGGCCTGCTCGATCAACTTGCGGTTGAGCGTGGGGGCCAGCAGTTCCATGAACGTGTAGATATAGCTGCGCAGATAGGCGCCCTGCTTGACCGCCACCCGTGACACGTTCATGCCGAACAGGTGGCCCACAGGAATGGCGCGCAGGTTCTTGTCGCGCTCGGCGTCGAAGGCCATGCCCGCTATGATACCAATCCCCATGCCCAGTTCGACATAAGTCTTGATCACGTCGGCATCGATGGCTTCCAGCAGCACGTCCAGCTTCAGGCCGCGCAGCGAAAACGCGTGATCGATCTTGCTGCGGCCGGCGAAGGCGCCATCGTACGTGATGATGGGGAACGCGGCAATTTCTTCCAGCGTCGGCTGTTTGGCGCGCAGCAGCGCGTGGTCGGGCGGCACCACCACCACGTGCTCCCATTGATAACATGGCAAGGTGATCAGGCCGGAGACGCCGGCGATCGATTCGGTGGCGATCGCCAGGTCGGCCTGGTCGCGCTGCACCATCTCGGCGATCTGCTGCGGATTACCTTGCAATAAGGACAATCTCACCTTGGGAAACTTCTGCATGAACGCCTGCACCACTTTCGGCAGCGTGTAGCGCGCCTGGGTGTGGGTGGTAGCGATGGTGAAGCTGCCGCTGTCCTGGGCCGCGTATTCCTTGCCGATGCGTTTCAGACTGTCGATCTCCTGCATGATCAGTTCCACTGACTGCAGCACCAACCGTCCCGGCTCGGTCAGACCACGGATGCGCTTGCCGTGACGGGTGAAGATGTCGACGCCCAACTCCTCCTCCAGCTCGATGATGGCCTTGGACACGCCTGGCTGGGACGTGAACAGGGCCTTGGCGGCGTCGGTCAGATTGTAGTTCTGGCGTACTGCTTCGCGCACAAAGCGCAGTTGATGAAGGTTCATTGCAGGTCTGGCCCATCTTAAAATTATTAGCGTCCTAGCTTATGCCCAATCCTTATATAAGCAAATAAAGACTAAGTCGTATGGAATAAAGACGAAGTTTATTACTATTAGCGCTAGTTTGGGGACTCAGCGACTATCCAGGAAGAATATATCTATGTATCAGTACGACCAATACGACCATCTCATCGTCCGCGAGCGCATTGCCCAGTACCGCGATCAGGTACGTCGCCGCCTCGCCGATGAGCTGACGGAAGCCGAATTTCTGCCGCTGCGCCTGCAAAACGGCCTGTACCTGCAGCGCCACGCCTACATGTTGCGTATTGCCGTCCCGTACGGTCTGTTAGCAAGCAAGCAAATGCGCATGTTTGCCCATATCGCCCGCAAGTACGACCGCGGCTATGGCCACTTCACCACCCGCCAAAACATCCAGTTTAACTGGGTTGAGCTGGAACAGACACCGGATATTCTGACCGATCTGGCCTCGGTGGAGATGCACGCCATTCAGACCTCGGGCAACTGCATCCGTAACACCACCTCGGACCCGTTTGCCGGCGTCGCCGCCGACGAGATCATCGACCCCCGCCCGTACGCCGAAGTGCTGCGCCAGTGGTCGACCTTTCACCCCGAATTCATCGCCCTGCCGCGCAAGTTCAAGGTCGCCATCAACGGCGCCGTCGAGGACCGCGCCGCCATCGCCATCCACGACATCGGCCTGACCGTGGTGCGCAACGAGGCCGGCGAAATCGGCTTCAAGTTCATGGCCGGCGGCGGCATGGGCCGCACGCCGATCATCGGCAGCGTGATCCGCGAATTCCTGCCGTGGCAGCACCTGCTGACCTATACCGAAGCCGTGATGCGCGTGTATAACCAGTACGGCCGCCGCGACAACAAGTACAAGGCCCGCATCAAGATCCTGCTGAAAGCCATCGGCGTGGAAGAATTCACCCGCCAGGTGGAAGCGGAATGGGCCGACCTGAAAGATGGCCCGGAAACCCTGACCACCCAAGAGATGCAGCGCATTATCGACTTCTTCCAGCCGCCGGCCTACAAGCAACTGGATGACAGCGACGTGGTTGCAGCGCAGCCAGGCAACAAGGCCTTCGCCAACTGGGTCAATCGCAACGTCAAGCCGCACAAGGTGCCGGGCTACGCGGCCGTGGTCCTGTCGCTGAAGAAGACCGGCGTGCCGCCGGGCGACGCCACCGCCGAGCAGATGGACTTCATGGCCGACCTGGCCGACCGCTACAGCTTCGGCGAACTGCGCGTCACCCACGAACAGAACATCATTCTGGCCGACGTCGAACAATCGCAGCTGTTCGCGCTATGGCAGGAAGCCAAGGCGCACGGCCTGGCGACGCCGAACATCGGCCTGCTGACCGACATCATCTGCTGCCCGGGCGGCGACTTCTGCTCGCTGGCCAACGCCAAGTCGATCCCGATCGCGGCCGCCATCGCCGAGCGTTTCGACAACCTGGACTACCAGCACGACATCGGCGAGATCGAACTGAATATCTCCGGCTGCATCAACGCCTGCGGCCACCACCACGTCGGCAACATCGGCGTGCTGGGCGTGGACAAGGATGGCAGCGAATGGTATCAGGTGTCGATCGGCGGCGCGCAGGGCAACCACGCGGCCATCGGCAAGATCATCGGCCCGTCGTTCTCCGCGCTGCAAATGCCGGAAGTGATCGACCGCCTGTTGCAGGTCTACCTACGCGACCGCTTTGAGGGCGAATCGTTTGCCGAATGCGTGGCACGCATCGGTATCGCCCCGTTCAAGGAATTTGTGTACGCCACGCCGATCGCCGAAAAGGGTGGCCGCCTGGTTGGAGAGGATGAATATGTCTGAAGCAGTGAAGAACCTGATCATCAAGGGCCGTCAAGTGGTGGAAGACGATTGGCAGGTGCTGCGCCTGGCCGAGCCAATCGAAGGCGCGCCGGCGCATGATCCGGCCACCGTGACCGTCCCCGAAGGCAAATTCATTGTGCCACTGAGCCTGTGGCTGGTGCAGCGCGAGTTGCTGGCCGCGCGCACCGCCGCCGGCGAGATCGCCGTCTGGATCGCCAGCGACGAACGCCCGGAAACGCTGAAAGACCTGCTCGGCCAGTTCCCGCTGATCGCCGTCGACTTCCCCAAGTTCACCGATGGCCGCGGCTACTCGATCGCCTACAACCTGCGCACCCGCCTGGGCTGGACCGGCGAACTGCGCGCCGTCGGCGACGTGCTGCGCGATCAGCTGTTCTCCATGCAGCGCGTGGGCTTCGATGCCTTCGCCGTGCGTTCCGACCGCGATGTGCACGACGCGCTGAAAGGCTTGTCCGACTTCTCCGAAACCTACCAGGCATCGGTCGATCAGAAAGTGCCGCTGTTCCGCCGCCATCCGCGTCCCGCGCCGGCGGTGGTCAACAACGACGGCGCCGGCATCTGACGGGAGCAGCCATGAGTGATCAGAGCAAGCTGATTGCGGACACGCGCGCCACGCTGTCCCGCATCGCCAGCGAATTTTCTCCGGCCGTCTTCGCCTCGTCACTGGCGGCGGAAGACATGGTGTTGACCGACATGATCCTGAAGTCCGGTCTGGACATCGGCATCTTCTCGCTGGAGACCGGCCGCCTGCACAAGGAAACGCTGGCCATGCTGGACAAGGTGAAGCAGCACTACGGCTACGAGATCGCGGTCTACAAGCCGCAGGCCGAAGCGGTGGACGCCTACGTCGCGCAGAACGGCCTGAATGCCTTCTACGACAGCGTCGAGATGCGCAAGGAATGCTGCCGCATCCGCAAGGTGGAGCCGCTGGGCCGCGCCCTGCTGGGCAAGAAGGCCTGGATCACCGGCCAGCGCCGCGCGCAGGCGGCGACCCGCACCTCGCTGATGGTGGAGGAAGACGATCCGGCGCACTTCATGACCAAGTTTAATCCGCTGGCCGACTGGTCGGAGGAGGACGTCTGGACCTACATCCGCGAAAACGGCGTGCCGTACAACGCGCTGCACGATCAGGGTTATCCGTCGATCGGCTGCGAACCGTGCACCCGTGCCATCCAGCCGGGCGAAGACGTCCGCGCCGGCCGCTGGTGGTGGGAGAACCCGGAGTCGAAAGAGTGCGGCCTGCACGTGGTCGACGGCAAACTGATACGCATTAAATCCGTGGCCGCTTGAGCCACGCAAGAAGATAGGCATAGTCCAATGAACGCTTTAGTTGAACAAAACGCGCACGTCAACTCGCGCCACCTCGACGCTCTGGAATCGGAAGCGATCCACATCATGCGCGAAGTCGCGGCCGAATGCAGCAACCCTGCCCTGCTGTTCTCGGGCGGCAAGGACTCGGTGGTCCTGCTGCGCATCGCCGAAAAGGCTTTCCGCCCCGGCAAATTCCCGTTCCCGCTGGTGCACGTGGACACCGGCCACAACTTCCCGGAAGTGATCGCCTTCCGCGACAAGCGCGTGGCGGAACTGGGCGAGCGCCTGATCGTCGGCTCGGTCGAAGACTCGATCAAAAAAGGCACGGTGCGCCTGCGTAATCCGCAGACCGACTCGCGCAACGCCGCGCAGGCTGTGACGCTGCTGGAAACCATCGCCGAACACGGTTTCGACGCCTGCATCGGCGGCGCCCGCCGCGACGAGGAAAAAGCCCGCGCCAAGGAACGCATCTTCTCGTTCCGCGACGAATTCGGCCAGTGGGACCCGAAGTCGCAGCGCCCGGAATTGTGGGACCTGTATAACACCCGCGTCCACCCCGGCGAAAACATGCGCGTGTTCCCGATCTCGAACTGGACCGAGCTCGATGTGTGGCAATACATCGCCCGCGAAAAGCTGGAACTGCCGTCGATCTACTTCGCGCATGAGCGCCAGGTCATCCCGCGCAACGGCCTGCTGGTGCCGCTGACCGACCTGACCCCGGCACGCGAGGGCGAAACCGTGGAAACCCAGGTGGTGCGCTTCCGTACCGTCGGCGACATTTCGTGCACTTGCCCGGTGTCCTCGGACGCCGACACGGTGGAACAGATCATCGCCGAAACCGCCGTCACCGAAGTGACCGAGCGCGGCGCCACCCGCATGGACGACCAGACTTCCGAAGCCTCGATGGAAAAACGTAAAAAAGCAGGATACTTCTGATGAACGCACCCCTGAACACCAATCTGACTGAGCACAGCCTGCTGCGCTTCATCACCGCCGGTTCCGTCGACGACGGCAAGTCCACCCTGATCGGCCGCCTGCTGTATGACAGCAAGGGTATCTTCGCCGACCAGCTGGCCGCCATGTCGCGCTCCAAGCACAAGCGCACCGTCGGCGATACCGTCGACCTGTCGCTGCTGACCGACGGCCTGGAAGCCGAACGCGAACAGGGCATCACCATCGACGTGGCCTACCGCTACTTCGCCACACCGAAGCGCAAGTTCATCATCGCCGATACGCCGGGCCACGAGCAGTACACCCGCAACATGGTGACCGGCGCCTCGACCGCCGATGCCGTGATCATCCTGATCGACGTCTCGAAAGTGAAGTTGCGCGAAGACGGCGGCGTGGACCTGCTGATCCAGACCAAACGCCACTCGACCATCGCCCATCTGCTGCAGATCGAACACGTGATCGTGGCCGTCAACAAGATGGACCTGGTGGACTACAGCCAGGAGATCTACGACCGCATCGTCAAGGCCTACGGCGAGTTCGCCGCGACCCTGGGCCTGAAGGACATCACGCCGATTCCGCTGTCCGCCCTGACCGGCGACAACGTGGTGGCAAAGAGCGACAAGCTGGCCTGGTATCAGGGTCCGACCCTGATCGAGCTGCTGGAATCCCTGTCGGTGTACGACGAATCGCACAACGCGCCGTTCCGCTTCCCGGTGCAGCTGGTGGCGCGCCACAACGGTCACGAAGCCAACGACTTCCGCGGCTACATGGGCCGTATCGAGGCCGGCAAGGTATCGGTGGGCGACAAGCTGGTGGTGCAGCCATCGGGCCAGAGCGCCACGGTGAAAGACATCCTGACGTTCGAGGGCTCGCACCGGTCGGCCGAAGCCGGCCAGTCGGTGACGCTGCTGCTGAACGAGTACCTGGACATCTCGCGCGGCGACCTGTTGTCCGGCGCGGACCAGCCGGCCGCCCAACTCAAGCAACTGAAGGCGGACGTGTGCTGGATGTCGGACGAGCCGCTGGACCAGCGCCGCAAGTACTGGATCAAGCACGGCACCCGGCAGACCGCGGCCAAGATCACCGCCATCGAGTCGCTGCTGGACATCAACACGCAGCAGCGTCACAGCGCTGAAGGTCTGAAGCTGAACGACATCGCCACCGTGGCGCTGACGGTGCAGCAGCCGCTGGCGGCCGACGCCTACAGCGACATCCGCGCCACCGGCGCCTTCATCCTGATCGACGAAGTGACGCACCAGACCGTGGCAGCTGGTATGATCCGTCTGAGCCAGTAACCCCACCCTGTCATTCCCGCGCGGGCCGGAATGACAGGGTGCAGCCAACCGAAGAGTCACCATGCCAGTCCTCGGCAAAGTCTATCTGATCGGCGCCGGTCCCGGTGCCCAGGACCTGATCACCCTGCGCGGCGCACGCCTGCTGGCGCAGGCCGACATCGTGCTGCACGATGCCCTGGTCACGCCCGAGATGCTGGAACTCTGTCCGCAGGCCGAAAAAATCCCGGTCGGCAAACGCAGCGGCCAGCGCTCCGTCGCCCAGCAGGTCATCAACCAGCAACTGGTCGACGCCGCGCAGCGCGCAGCGCTGGTGGTGCGGCTGAAAGGCGGCGACCCGATGATCTTCGGCCGCGCCGATGAAGAACTGCGCGCGCTCGAAGAAGCGGGCATCGAGGTCGAAGTCGTCCCCGGCGTCACCACCGCCCTGGCGGCGTCGGCTGCCACCAAGCAGCCGCTGACCAAGCGCGGCATCGCCCGCAGCGTCGCCTTCTTCACTTCCTCGACCGCGCCGGAACACTCCGACCACGACGCCATCCCCGAAACCGACACCCTGATCCAGTACATGGGCGGGCGCGAGGCCATCGCCACCGCCGAGCGCCTGCTCAGGCATGGCCACCAGCCGGACACCCCGGTGGTGGTGATCGAAAACGTCAGCCGCGCCGACCAGATGGTGCACCGCATGACCATTGCCCAGCTGTCGCAGGGGCTGGGCACGCCGCACGGCCCGGTGCTGGTCATGATCGGCGAAGCGATGCGCTCGCGCGAGCACCAGCGCTTCGATACCGAGATTAGCGGCACGATAGCCACCCAACTCCGCGCCTGAGTTCCGTTTTTCGGTATTAGAATGTCCATTCCGACCATAAGAGGCTGTAATGGACATCGTTCAAAGACTGGAAGCGGCCTGGAGCACCCACGCCGAAGGCAATTTTGAGACCGCGCTCAAGGAATACAGCTGGCTGTTCGACGAGGCCGGCAAACACGTTGAAACCGCCCCGCTGCGCCTCTCCTACATCCTGGCCGCCTGGGCGCGGCTGGCGGAAGAATACCTGCCCGCGCGCCATGCCCTGGTCGAGCTGCGCGAGCGCCTGAGCACCCAGCTGCTGGCCAAGCCGGACGACGCCAACCTGTTCAACGACATCAGCGTCATCAACGACAAGCTGGGTGACTTGCAGAACACTTATCACCTGTTCGAGCGCCTGCCGGATGCGCTGGCGCAGAAATGCGCGCGCATCGCCCTGCCGGCGCTGATGGCCTGCGGCGACTTCAGCCTGGCGCGCCGCCACCTGCCCGATCCCATGCAGCACCTGCGCGATGCCGCCGCCGAACTGAATGAGCTGAAGAGCCACATCAACGTGCTAACCCACGACGGCATGGCGGAACTGCTGGCCGACGTCTTCAATTACATCACCGAAGTCGCCTTGGTACTGGACTTGCTGAACGGCTGCGGCGATACTGCTGCGGCAGCGAACGCGCGCCAACTGGCCGTCTCGCTGGTTCAGGCGCCGGAAGCGCGCGCCTGCGTGCAGGCCGAGATGGACGCCCCTGGCGCCACGCTCGACGCCATGGTTGAACTACAAAATTCGGTACCCGCATAGTGAACAAGACTTACGCTCCAGCCCTCCTCCTCGCCCTGCTTCCCCTCGCCGCCCCGGCTGCCGTTCCCACTTACGATTTCAAGGTGGTGCGCAGCTATCCGCACGACACCCAGGCCTTCACCGAGGGCCTGCTGTACCGCGACGGCGTGCTGTACGAGAGCACCGGCTTGAACGGCAAGTCATCGATCCGCAAGGTGGACCTGGCCAGCGGCAAAGTCCTGCAGACCAAGGACATCCCGCCGCAATACTTTGGCGAAGGGATCACCGACTGGGGCGACACCCTGGTCGGACTGACCTGGCAAACCCAGACCGGCTTCGTGTTCGACCTCAAGACCTTCGAGATGAAAAGCCAGTTCGCCTATCCGGGCGAAGGCTGGGGCATGACGCATACCGGCAAGGAACTGATCATGAGCGACGGCACCGCCACCCTGCGCTTCCTCGATCCCAAGACCTTTCTTGAAGTGCGCCGCATCAAGGTGACTGCCGACGGCATCGCCGTCGACCAGTTGAACGAGCTGGAGATGGTGGAAGGCGAAATCTACGCCAACATCTGGCACACCAACACCATCGCCCGCATCGACCCGGCCAGCGGCAAAATCGTCGGCTGGATCGATTTCGGCAAGCTCTATCCCGACGCCGGCAAAGGTCCCAACGGCGAAAACGTCATGAACGGCATCGCCTACGACGCCGAGAAGAAGCGCCTGTTCGTGACCGGCAAGCTGTGGCCGAAGATTTATGAAGTAAAGATTGTGCCGCGCAAATAAGATCAGCCGTGATCGACATCGCTCCGTCAGTAGATCATTAGGCCATGCGGCTGCTTCCTGATTGCCGCTCTTGCGCTACACTTCAAGTATCGGCAGCTGACCGCGAGGACGTCATGTACGAGGCCATCAAGAAGATCCTGCTGGTAGATCTCCCATCGCTGGACTTCTACCCGAAACTGGCGCTCAGCCTGGTGCTGATGTCGATATCCCTGTTTTTGCTGGTGTCGATGTGGCGCGATCCGGCGCGGGCGTCGTCCATCGACCCGGCAACGGAGGCCCGCCTGAAAGCCGGCGTCACCGCCTTCTTTGCGAATATGGGCGACAACTCGCCCGCCGTGCCGGTGGTGTTCGGCAACGCCAAAGACATGGTGCGACGGTTTAAAACCGAAAAAAACGTCTTTGAAAATGTCGGCCTCGAAATAGAAAATCGCAAGCAGCGCGACAACAACTGGAAATTCGCCAACGAGCTGTCCGCCGCCAAGGCGCTGGTGAACGCGCTGGGCCTCGACTACGATACGACCAAGGAGAACCAAATCTTCCTGCAAATGCCGCTGCCCATAACAGAGGCATCGTCCACCACCCAGGCGCTGCCCTCCGAACGCCCCAGATAAGGTCTTCAGACAAGGCCTGACATGTCAAACGCTTGTCACACCGGGCTGCTAAGCTTTTCTTCTCGCCGCATCACTGTCCAGCAGCCATGTATAAATGCCTTTGCAAATATTGTGGTTATCGGGTCAACCGCCTGTATGTCGTCCCGGAACGGGTGCGCGAGCGTTGGTGTTTCGGCTGTCCGCAATGCGGGCGCCGGACGGTGTTGCCGGATTTCTCGGCCCTGACGGCCAAGGCGCTGCACGCGGGTAGATGTCTCACACCGCTGTTCACTTCCGCCACGCGCGGCTTGATGCGCGCGCTGCGTGGCGTGCGGCGCAAGAAAGCCAATCGCGGTCACGGCGCGGTGGCGGCCAGATCCCGCTATCTGAAGAAAAAACCGGTCTGAATCAGGACAGCGCGCTGACGCAGTAGTCGGACAGCGCGTTGAGCACGGCGGCGTTTTCGCCGGCCGCCTCCACCACCTTGATGCTGGTTTGCGGATACGTGGCGCGCAGCTCGTCGAGCATCAGCGGCAGGTCGCGCAGCACGTGGCCGCCCTGCCCCAGAAATACCGGCACCACGGTGACGTCATCGATGCCGTCGGCGGTCAGCGCCGCCATGAGTTCCGGCAGGCGCGGCGACATCAGCTCCAAAAACGCCAGTTCCACGCGCACCGACGGCTCGCGTGCCCGCGTCAGATCGCGCAGCCGTTCGAATGGCGCCGCCCACGATGCGGCGCGGGCGCCGTGGGCGAACAGGATCAGGGCGCGTTGCTTGCTCATCTAATGTCTCTCCACATACCACAAGGCCCATAGCGCCAGCGCCAGGAACAGCAGACTAGGCGCGATCGCGGTCAGCACGGCCGGCCAGGTACTCAGCATGCCAAGGTGCGAGAACAGCGTATTCACCAGCAGGAAACTCACGCCGATCATGATGCCGACGAATATCTTCAGACTCACGCCACCGCTGCGCGTGTGCAGATAACCGAACGGCAGCGCCATCGCCATCAGCACGAACACCGCCAGTGGATCGAACAGCTTTTTCCAGAAGGCGATCTTGAAACGCTCGGTCTCCTGCTTGTTCTCCTGGAGGTGACGGGTGTACACCGCCAGTTCGTTGGCCGACATGCGTTCCGGATCGGAGCCGGCCACCGCCAGGATCTTCGGCGTAATCTCCGACAGCAGCTCCTTGGTGGCGCTGTGACGGGTCTCGATCGCGCTGGTGGCCTGCGCGAAGTTGTTGGCCAGGTTGGCTTCGGCGCCCGGTTTCAGCAGCTCGGGATTGGTGAAAATATTTTCGGTCACATCCTGCAGCTGCCACTTGTTATTGCCCTGGAAGCTGCCGCTCTTGGCCAGCGTGATGGAGCGCATGCGGAAGCTGTTATCGAACTCGTACAGCTTGACGTCGATCAGTTTGCCGTCCGGGCGCACCTCGCGCACGTTGAAGAAGCGCGAACCCACCGGCGTGCCGGTCATGCCTTCCGACTTGACGATATCCTTGGTCCACAGGCCGGAACGGAACTCCGAAGAAATCGCCGCGCCGCGCGCGCTCAGCTTGATCTTCTCGGCGATCGGCGCCGTGCGCGGCGCAATCAGTTCGCCGAAGATGAAGGTGATAATCACCAGCACCATGCCGATCTTGGCCAGCATCCACGCCACCATGCCGGTCGACATGCTGGAAGCGCGCATGATGGTGAATTCCGACGTCGCCGCGAACTGCGCCATCGTATAAATGGTGCCGATCAGCGCCGCCAGCGGCATCACCTCATACACGTGGCCGGGCAGTTGCACCAGCACGTAGAGGAAAGCATACTGGATCGCATAGCCGTTCTTGCCCACCTGCGGCAGTTCGCCGGTCAGGTCCATGAAGGCTTGCAGCGCCAGGAAGGCCACCAGCACGAAAGCCACCGCCTGCAGGATCGATACTGCGAAATAGCGTTGCAGGATTCTCATTGCGATCAGTCTTTCTTGTTGCGCGTACGTTTAAACGCCGCCATCAAGGCCAGCGGATGGTAGCGGTGGTTCAGGTTCAGGCGCCAGGCGAACAGCCCGAACACCAGCAGCGCCGCGGCCAGGTGCAGCGGCCACCACGACAGCGCAAACGTCGACTTGCCCTGCTTGACGCTGGCCTCGACCAGTTTGACGAAGTTGGAATAGCTGAAGAAGATCAGCAGCGCGATGATCAGATTGGCCGAGCTGCCCGCGCGCGGATTGACGAAGCCCAGCGGCACCGCCAGCAGCACCAGCACCAGGCAGGTCAGCGGCGATGCGATCCGCCACAGCAGCTCGGCCCGCGCCAGCGCGCTGGCATCGCCCAGCAGGTCCATGGTCGGAATGGCGTCGGTATTGCGATCCGATTCCAGGTCCTGATTGTGGTTGGTGACGCGCATGCTGTAGCTTTCGAACTCCATGGTCTGGAAGTCAGACTGGCCGGGCATGCCCTGGTAGCGGCGGCCATTCTTGAGCGTCAGGTATTTTTCGCCTTTGGGGCCGGTGCTGATCACGCCCTCGCGCGCGACGATGACGGCGGTGCCATGTTCATCGTTCGAATTCACGAACACGTTCTGCACCACGGCGGTCTTGCCGGCCACGCCTTCGACGAAGAAGATGCGGTTGGCCGCGGCCGATTCCTTGAACTGGCCGGGCGAGACCTTCTGCAGGTCCTCGCGCTTTTCAAAGCGCTCCACGTATTCCGAGCTTTTCAGCTTGGCCCACGGGGTGGCGATGAAGCTCAGCGCCGCGGTCAGGAACACCATCGGCAGGCCGAAAGTCAGAACCGGTCCTATCCACCTGGTCAGACTCAGACCGGAGGCAAACCACACCACCATCTCGGAATCGCGGTAGGTCCGCGTGACCACCATCAGCACCGAAATAAAGCTGGTGAGGATCAGGATAGTTGGCAGATAATTCAGCGTCGCGAAGACGATCAGCGCGATCACGTCACTGGAGGCAACCTTGCCACCCGCGGCCTTGCCGAGGACCGCGATCAGGGTCCAGGTCACGCAGATGCTGAACAACACGGTAAAGGTGGCCCCGGCGGCACTGGCCATTTCCCGTCGTAGGGCGCGTTGGAAGATCATTGACGATTATAATTCGGTAGTTCGGCCCGCATATACACTACGCGGGACCACAAGTTTTAAGTACGTACACGACACGGAGAATCAAATGGACTTTAGCATAAAAGCATTCGACACAAAAAACACCATCACCTCGGCCAAAGCCGGCGTCATCGCCGTCGCGGTCTTCGAGAACAAAAAGCTGTCGCAAGCTGCCAAGGCGCTGGATGGCGCCGGTGAAATCACTGCTGCGCTCAAGTCCGGCGACATCACTGGCAAGGCCGGCACCACCCTGCTGCTGCGCGGCCTGAAGGGCGCGAGCGCCGAACGCGTACTGCTGGTCGGCTTGGGCAGCGACGAAACCGTGTCCGAGAAAAGCTTCGCCAGCGGCGTGTCCGCCACCCTGAAAGCCTTCACCGCCATCGGCGCGAGCGACGCTATTATCGCATTGCCGCTGACCGAAGTGAAAGAGCGCGACGTTAACTGGGCGATCCGCTGCGTGGTGCAGGGCGCGCACGAATCCGTGTTCCGTACCGACGCGCAGAAGAGCAAGAAGGACCCGGCCGCCGCCGGCGTCAAGAAAATCGCCCTGGCCGTGCCGAACAACGCCGCCACCAAGCTGGCGCTGGCGCAGGCCGTGGCGATCGCCAACGGCATGGACCTGACCAAGGAACTGGGCAACACCTCGGCCAACGTCTGCACCCCTACCCACCTGGCCAACGTCGCCAAGCAGCTGGGCAAGGACTTCAAGTTCGACGTCGAAGTACTGGACCGCAAGCAGCTGGAAGCGCTGAAAATGAACAGCTTCCTGTCGGTCACCAACGGCAGCGAACAGCCGCCGAAGTTCATCGTCATCAAGCACATGGGCGGCAAGGCGAAGGACGCGCCGGTGGTACTGGTCGGTAAAGGCATCACCTTCGACACCGGCGGCATTTCGCTGAAGCCGGGTCCGGGCATGGACGAGATGAAGTACGACATGGGCGGCGCCGCTTCGGTGCTGGGCACCTTCCGCGCCATCGGCGAAATGAACCTTAAGCTGAACGTGATCGGCATCATCGCCTCGTGCGAGAACATGCCGTCGGGCCGCGCCACCAAGCCGGGCGACATCGTCACCTCGATGAACGGCCTGACCATCGAGATCCTGAACACCGACGCCGAAGGCCGCTTGATCCTGTGCGACGCGCTGACCTATGCCGAGCGCTTCAACCCGGCTGCGGTGATCGACATCGCCACCCTGACCGGCGCCTGCATCGTCGCCCTGGGCCACCACAAGAGCGGCCTGTTCACCCGCGACGACGACGTCCACAACGCGCTGGCCGACGAGATCATGGCCGCCGGCAAAACCGCCGGCGACACCGCGTGGCGCCTGCCGATCGGCGAGGAATACAACGAGCAGCTGAAGTCCAACTTCGCCGACCTGGCCAACATCGGCAGCCCGGGCGGCGCCTCGTGCACCGCCGCGGCGTTCCTGGAAAACTTCACCCGCAAGTACACCTGGGCCCATCTGGACATCGCCGGCACCGCCTGGAAATCGGGCGCAGCCAAGGGCGCGACCGGCCGTCCGGTGCCGCTGCTGTCGAACTTCCTGATCAAGCGCGCCGGCTAAGCGCGCAACCGGCATGGTTTCCCGCCCGCGCGGGAAACCATGCCGACTCAAAACAGGGTCACGCCCGCCGGCGGCGGCGGCCCGTCTTCCTTGTCCTGCGCCGCATGCATCACCACCGTCAAGGTGGACGGATAGTCGTAGCCGGCGCCGGTATTCTTGTCGACGAAATAGCCCACGCCGGCCGTCAGCGCCAGATTGCCCCACAGGTTGGCGTTGACCTTGGAATCGACCTTCTCGTAAGCCCAGCCCTTTTCCTCGCGCGCGCAATCGATGCGCAGCGGCCCCGCGCTCTTGCGCAGCGTGACGCGGCCCGGCGTGGTCACAAACCACTTGCCGACATCGTTGTACAGCACGCAGCCGACACCGGCGATCTCGCGGTGATCGAGCACGGTCTGCACCAGCACGCTTTGTTCGGTGGATTCAGTCAGGGATGCGCAGCCGGCCAGCGTGGCCAGCAGCGCGGCTGCCGCTGCAGCGGGGCGGAGATACATGGTCTGCCTCTAGGATCAAGATACAGACCAGTGTAACAGCCCATGAGCGCACTGAGTCGCTCAATCAAGTGGCATAAAGCCTTGCACTTTACGCCTTATGGTCGGGTCAGGCGTTGTGACGGTCCAGGGTCTTGGCGACAACCGGCGCCTCGACGGGCATTTCGCCCTGCTTGCGCTTCAGATCTTGTACGACCTTCAGGATATCTTCCATGCCGCGCTCGCCGCCCAGCGTCGAGAAGGCGTCCAGCACTTCATTCAGTACCTGGTTGCGCACGGCCGCTTCACTGGCAGTCACTTCCGGCGGACGCTGCACGGCAGCGGCGGCCTTCTTCTCGGCTTCCTTCTGTGCAGCGGTCTTGCGCCCGCCCGGCGGCTTGCCGTGCTCGAGCGCCGCCTGCCAGATTACCCAGCGGCGTTGCGTTTCAAAAACCAGATACTCATCTGGTTTATCTTCCCGGCGACGTACGATATGTCCATCACGCTGTGCCCATGCCTCAAATGCAGATCGCATTTTTCATCCTTTGCAAATGCGCTATCGCGCTATTCACTATCAAAACCACGAGTAATTTCCGTATAGTATCATTTATTGCGCATGCACAACAGATAAATCTACAAACGTTCTCACTGTTTAACCTTGCTAAGCGGTAATACAAGTTATACGCTTAATTTGCACTAGTATATTTCTATTTTGCTTACTTTGTCTTGCCTTTCCGTTCTATTTTGACAACAACGAGACAACCTTGGCAATCTTTTTTTGATTTCACACATTTTGCGACATTTTAGAGGCTGCCGCCCTCCCGCGAAAGGCTTTTTCATGTCCATTCATACAACTTTGCAACTTGCTAATTGCATGTGTTCAACCGGGATACGGTAAGATGCAAGTTTGTCGGGTCAAGAAAGCACGCGATTATGAAATTAGCCACCTGGAATGTTAACTCTTTGAACGTAAGACTGCCGCACGTTATGAAGTGGCTAGAGGAAAACCCCACCGATGTGCTATGCATCCAAGAAACAAAATTAACCGATGACAAGTTTCCAGTTACAGCGCTGGAAACTGCCGGTTACCAGGTCGCCTACACCGGCCAAAAAACCTATAATGGTGTTGCCATTATATCAAAATTGCCAATTACGGACGTCGTCAAGAACAATCCGAAATTCGAGGACGCCCAACAGCGCATCCTGGCCGCCACCATCGACGGCGTGCGCGTGGTCTGCGCCTACGTGCCGAACGGCCAGGCGGTGGACTCGGACAAGTATCAATACAAGATGGCGTGGCTGGCGGCCTTCCATGAATGGATCAGCGAGGAAGCCGCGCTGCACCCGCAACTGGCCGTGGTCGGCGACTACAACATCGCGCCCGAAGACCGCGACGTGCACGATCCGGCCGCCTGGGTCGGCATGGTCCATGTCTCCCCCAAGGAACGGGAAGCGCTGCAGCGCTTGCTGGAAATCGGTCTGGTCGATTCCTTCCGCCTGTTCGAGCAGCCGGAAAAGTCGTACAGCTGGTGGGATTACCGCAATCTCGGCTTCCGCCTGAACAAAGGCCTGCGCATCGACCACATCCTGCTGTCCGACGCGCTGCGCCAGCGCTGCACCGGCTGCGTGATCGACCGCGCGCCGCGCAAATGGGAACAGCCGTCCGATCACGCCCCCGTGATCGCCACGTTCTCCTAGCAGCGCGGCAGCAGCAGCTGGGCCGTGGAATGCGGCACCGGCTGCGAGAACAGATAGCCTTGCGCGTACTGGCAGCCATGGCGCTGCAGCAGGGCGTACTGCCCTTCCGTCTCCACGCCCTCCGCCACTACCGATAGCTGCAGGCTGTCCGACAGCGCGATGATCGCCGCCACGATGGCGCGGTCTTCCGCGCTCTGCTCCAGATCCTTGATGAAGGCGCGGTCGATCTTGATCTTCTTGACCGGGAAGCGCTTCAGATAGGCCAGCGAGGAATAGCCGGTGCCGAAATCGTCGATCGACAGCCGGATGCCCATGGCGTTGATGTGGCCGAGGATTTCCAGCGTCTGCTCGCCGTGCTGCATCAGCGCGGTTTCCGTGATCTCGAATTCGATCAGTGACGGATCGACTCCGGTATCGTCGAGGATGGCGCGGATCGCCTCCAGCAGGCCGCGGTGCATGAACTGGCGCGGCGACAGGTTGACCGCCAGCGGCACCGGCGTCAGGCCCTGGCCCTGCCAGCGCATGATCTGCCGGCAGGCCGCGCGTATCACCCATTCGCCGATCGGCACGATCATGCCGTTTTCCTCGATGATGGGGATGAATTGGTCCGGCGTCACCAGTTCGCCGCCGCCGCGGCGCCAGCGCAGCAGCACTTCCATCGCGTGCAGGCGGCGCGTGCCGATGTCCATGATGGGCTGGAAATGCAGCTCGAATTCATTGGCCGCCAGCGCGCCGCGCAGACTGGATTCCAGTTCGAAGTGACGCGCCGCCGTCTGGTTCATCACTTCCTTGAAGAACTGGTAGTTGTTCCTGCCGCTGGCTTTTGCGTGGTACATGGCGCCGTCGGCGTTGCGCATCAGCGTCTCCACATTGGCGCCATCGTCGGGATACACGCTGATGCCGATCGACGGCGTGATATGCAAGTTGCGGCCCTCCAGTGGAAAGCTGTCGGACAGCGCCTCGATGATCTTCTCGGCCACCTGGCTGGCCTCCTCGTTGCCGCGGATGCCCGGCACCAGCACCACGAATTCGTCGCCGCCCAGGCGCGCCACCGTGTCGCTGGCGCGCACCGCGCGGCACAAGCGGCTGGCGACCTCCTTCAGCAGCTGGTCGCCGGTCATGTGGCCCAGCGAATCGTTGATGGTCTTGAAGCGATCGAGGTCGATGAACATCACCGCCAGCTTGCGCTCGGTGCGCTGGGCCGCCAGCATGGCGCGGTCCAGCCGGTCCGACAGCAGCGCGCGGTTGGGCAAACCGGTCAGGCTGTCATGGTAGGCCATGTGATGCACGCGCGCCTCGGCCTGGCGCCGTTCGATGATCTCGCCCTGCAGCTGCGCATTGGCGCCGGCCAGTTCGGCGGTGCGCTCCTGCACCCGCAGTTCCAGCTCGTCGCGCGAGCGGGCCAGCGCCTCGGTGGCTTCCCGCCGCAGCGTGATGTCGTCCACCAGCCACACCGAGCGACCGTTGGCCTGGGCCAGATCGAACAGGCGCCCCGACAGCCGCGCCCAGAAGGTCGTGCCGTCCTTGCGCACCAGCTCATACTCGGAAACGTTGACCTGCCCCGCGGCGAAATCGCGCAGGGTGTTGGCGCGCGCGCTTTCCCAGGCATCCTTGTCGGCGTAGAAGGCCTGCACGCTCAGTTGATTCATCTCGCCGGGGCCGTAACCGAACAGTTCTTCCATTTTGCGGTTGCAGCGCAGGTTGCGGCCGTTCTCCACCACCGAGATGCCCAGCACCGCGCTGTCCAGGATGGCCTGGTTTTCCAGCAGCGCGTTGCGCAGCGCTTCCTCGGCGCGCTTTTGTTCGGTGCGGTCCTCGATCACCCAGATCGTGCCCTGGGTCGGGTCGTCCGGATTGACCACGTAGCCGATCAGCTGTGCCCACAGGCGGCTGCCATCGCTGCGCGCCATTTCGATCTCGGTCTGGAACGGCTTGCCGATGGAGAGGAATGGAAATGCCTCGGCGCCCAGCTTGTCGTAGGACTCCTGCGAGGTGTACAACGCACGGCCGGGCAGGCCCAGGCCGGAGGTCTCGTCGTAGCCGAACATCTCGGCGAAGCCGCGGTTGTAGCGCGTGATCAGGCGGTTCTTGGTGAACAGGATGCTCATCGAGGCGTTGGTCATGATGGCCTCGACTTCCATCTGCGTCTGCAGCGAGTGGGTCACGTCCTCGAGGATCCAGATGGTGCCGGCGCGGCTGGCCGCATCTACCGCGCGGGCGCGCACGCGGCACCAGAAAAGACTGCCGTCCTTGCGGCGGAACTGATAAGCCTTCTTTTCGAACGACTGGCCGGTGCTCAGCAGCGGCGCCGCCTCGCGGCCGAATGCTTCGTACGCCTCGGCCGAAGGGAATACCACCGCCGACGGCTGCCCTTCCATCTCGCCCGGTGCGAAGCCGAACATTTCCGCCATGCGCGCGTTACAGCGCATCATGATCTGCGACTGGCTGAACAGAATCCCGACCGAGGCATTGTCCAGAATCGCCTTCTGCTCCAGCAGCATGCGGCGCAGCTTTTCCTCGTCCAGCCGGTGCTCGTTGATGTCTTCGGCAATCCAGACGTTGCCTTCTTCCGGATGCAACGGATCGACCGCGCGTCCATACAGGCGCGCCCAGAACAGCGAACCGTCCTTGCGGCGCAGCTGCTGGTCGGTGATGTAGGCCTCGCCGCGCGCCAGCACCGGCGTCGCCGCCGCCGTCAGTGCCGCCAGGTCCTCGCTCCTCGGATACAGGGCCACGCTCGAATGTCCCTCCAGCTCATGGCGGCCGTAGCCCAGCATCTCGGCCCAGCGGATATTGCACTCCTGGATGACGCCGGACTTGGTGAACGCGATGCCGACGGCGGCATTTTCCAGGATGGCCTTCTGTTCGAGCAGCGTCTTGCGCAGCGCGCGCTGATCGCGCTGAACTTCGGTGATGTCGTTGAAGACCAGGGTCACGCCTTCGATGCCGGCGCTTTCGGCCAGCGGCTTGGACCACACCTGTACCGACAGGTAACTGCCACCGGCGCAGGTCAGGCAACTGTCCCAGCGTCCCGCCGTGCGCAGGTTGGCGATGGCGGCGCCGCGCACGTGGCGCGCAAAGAGATCCCCCACCGGACGGCCGGCCGGGTCGAAACCCAATGCGGCGCGCAATTCGGCGTTCGCCGCCAGCACTACATCACCGACGCCGCAGGCGCAGGCAGGCACGCCGACCAGCGCCAGCGCGTCGGCTACGAAATCCGGGTTGGTCGACTCACGATAGCCAGGGTGCATAGTTGGCCGATGATAAACCACAATCCCCCCTTCCGCCATCAGGGCTTCCCTGAAAAACGACAATGCCCGGGGGCTGTGACACCCCCGGGCATTGTTGGCAGTATTGCTATTTTTATCAGTGCGCGCTGGCGGCAGCGGCGCCGATGCCGGTCTCCGAACGCAATTCCTGCGCCTCGAAACCGGCGCGGTCGATGCGGGCGCGCGCGCTGTTGTCCACCAGCGAAATCACCCAGATGCAGACGAAGGCCAGCGGCATCGAGAAGATCGCCGGCGACGCGTAAGGGAAGATCGCGTCGGCATAGCCGAAGACATCGACCCACACCGATTTGGAAAGCACCGTCATCACCAGCGCCGTGATCAGGCCAATGAAGCCGCCGACGGTGGCGCCGCGGGTGGTGCAATCCTTCCACAGTACGGACATGAACAGCACCGGGAAGTTGGCCGAAGCGGCGATCGCGAAGGCCAGCGACACCATGAAGGCGACGTTCTGCTTTTCGAACAGAATCCCCAGCAGCACCGCGACGATACCCAGCGCGATGGTGGTCATCTTCGACACTTTCAGTTCTTCCGCGCCGGTCGCCTTGCCCTTCTTGATCACGGTGGCGTACAGGTCGTGCGACACCGCCGAGGCGCCGGACAGCGTCAGGCCAGCCACCACCGCCAGGATGGTAGCGAAAGCCACCGCCGAGATAAAGCCCAGGAACACGTTGCCGCCCACGGCTTTCGCCAGGTGCACCGCCGCCATGTTGGTACCGCCCAGCAGCTTGCCGGCGCCGTCCTTGAACTCGGGATTGGTGCCCACCAGGACGATGGCGCCGAAACCGATGATGAAGGTCAGGATGTAGAAGTAGCCGATCCAGGTGGTGGCCCAGAACACCGACTTGCGCGCCTCTTTCGCGCTAGGCACGGTGAAGAAGCGCATCAGGATGTGCGGCAGGCCGGCGGTGCCGAACATCAGCGCCATGCCGAAGGACAGCGCGGAAATCGGATCCTTGATAAAGGTGCCGGGGCCCATGATGGCCTCTTTCTTGGCGTGGACCTCTACCGATTTGGCGAACAGCGCCTCGGGGCTGAAGTTAAACTGCGCCATCACCATTATCGCCATGAAGCTGGCGCCGCCCAGCAGCATCACCGCCTTGATGATCTGCACCCAGGTGGTGGCGGTCATGCCGCCGAACAGCACATAGACCATCATCAGCACGCCGACCAGCACCACGGCCACCCAGTATTCGAGACCGAACAGCAGCTTGATCAGCTGACCGGCGCCGACCATCTGCGCGATCAGGTAGAACGCCACGGTGACCAGCGTACCGGACGCCGCGAACACGCGCACCGGCGCCTGCTTGAAGCGGTAGGCGGCGACGTCGGCGAAAGTATAGCGGCCCAGATTACGCAGGCGCTCCGCCATCAGGAAAGTGATCACCGGCCAGCCGACCAGGAAGCCGATGGCGTAGATCAGGCCATCGTAGCCATTCAGGAACACGGAAGCGGAAATGCCCAGGAAGGAAGCGGCCGACATGAAGTCGCCGGCAATCGCCAGGCCGTTCTGGAAACCGGTGATGCCGCCGCCGGCCGTGTAGAAATCGGCGGCGGAGCGGGTCTTGGCCGCCGCCCACTTGGTTACGTACAGCGTAAACAGCACGAACACCGTGAACATGATGATCGCGGTCCAGTTGATCGGCTGGCGCTCGGCCTGACCGATATCGGGACCGGCGGCGAAGGCGGCGCCGGCGGCGGCGAGCAGCGTCAGTGCTGCCAGGCTGCGTTTCAGCGCGCTCATGCCTGCACCTTGTCGTGGATGGCCTGCGTCAGCTGGTCGTACCGGCTGTTGGCGCGGCGGACGTAGATACCGGTGATCACCACCGTAAACACGATCACGAACAGACCGAGCGGCATACCCCAGGTCATGACGCCCTGGCCGGTTTTCGACGCCATGAACTCCTTATCGAAAGCGATCAGCAGAATGTAGCCGTAATAGACCACCATCATCAGCGCGGTCAGCGCCCAGCCGAAGCGGGAACGCGACTTCACCAGCTGGTGATAATTCGGATCGCGCTTGATCTTTTGAACCAAATCTTCTTGCATTGCGTGTGTCTCCTGTTTAGATACTCTTTTGTTCGAGCTTGATCCAAGCATATAGACGGAGACTTACCTGTATCTTACAAAAGTGCGCGTTCGATCTGCTGCAATGAAGATGGATCTTCGATCGAGGTCAGGTCGCCCGGATTGCGGCCTTCGCAGATGGCCTGTATGGAGCGGCGCAGCAGCTTGCCGGATCTGGTCTTGGGCAAGGCCGTGACAAAATACACGCGCGACGGCCGCGCCACCGCGCCCAGCTGACGATCCACCGTGGCCATAATCTCGCGCTCCAGCGCCGCATGGTCGGCCGCGTTGGTTTTCAGGATCGCGAACGCCACCGCCACCTGGCCCTTGACCGCATCCTTGACGCCCACCACCGCCACTTCGGATACGGCGGGATGGCTGGTGATCGACTCCTCGATCTCGCGTGTGCCGAGACGATGACCGGCGCAATTGATCACATCATCGGTGCGGCCCAGGATGAAGTAATAGCCATCCTCGTCGCGCACGCCCCAGTCGAAGGTTGAATAGACCTGCCGGCCCTTGAAATCGGACCAGTAGGTATCGACAAAGCGCCGGTCGTCGCCATACACGGTCTGCATGCAGCCGGGCGGCAGCGGCCCTTCGATCATCACCACGCCTTTTTCGTTGGTCGCACATTCCTCGCCGGTGGACTCATTGATCAAGCGGACCTTGTAACCGAACATTGGCACACCGGGACTGCCGAGCCGCGTCGGCAGATCCTCGATGCCCTTGGCGATCGACAGGATCGGCCAGCCGGTCTCGGTCTGCCAGTAGTTGTCGATGATGGGCACACCCAGTTCGCCGGCGATCCAGCTGGACGTGGTCTCGTCGAGCGGCTCGCCGGCCAGGTACAACGCCTTCAGCGACGACTTGTCATACTTGCGCATCAACCCGGCCGGCTGCTTGCGCAGCACACGGATCGCGGTCGGCGCCGAGAACATGCGCGTCACCTTGTATTTCTCGACGATGCTCCACCAGATGCCCGCATCCGGACAGACCGGCAAGCCCTCATACATGATGGTGGCCATGCCGGCGATCAGCGGGCCGTAGACGATATATGAATGCCCCACCACCCAGCCGATATCGGAAGTGGCGAAAAAAGTCTCGCCGGCCTTGGCGCAAAAGTTGTACTTCAACGACGCCGCCAGCGCCACCGCATAGCCGCCGACATCGCGCTGCACGCCCTTCGGCTTGCCGGTGGTACCGGACGTATAGAGGATATAAGACGGCTCGTTCGACTCCAGCCAGGTCACCGGCACGCGCGCTTCGTGGATACAGGCACGCAGCTGGGCGTAATCGACATCGCGGTCCTCGACGCGCACCATCGGCGCCAGACCACGATCCACCAGCAGCACTTTGGCCGGCTTGGCGGACGACAGGCCGATTGCCTCATCCAGCAGGGGCTTGTACGGAATCGGCTTGCCATTGCGCGAACCGGCATCGGCGGAGACGATCAGCACCGGCCTGGCGTCATCGATGCGGCTGGCCAGACTGTGGGATGCGAAGCCGCCGAACACCACCGAATGAACCGCGCCGATACGGGCGCAGGCCAGCATGGCGAAAGCGGCTTCCGCGATCATCGGCATATAGATCAGCACCCGGTCGCCCTTGCGCACGCCGAGCGACTGCATCATCGCCGCGCAGCGTTCCACCTCGCAGCGCAGCTCCTGGAACGTGTAGACACGTTCGCTGTTGGTTTCGGTGGAAATGGCGATCAGCGCCGGCTGATCGCCCTGGGTCGCACACCAGCGGTCGACCGCGTTGTAACACAGATTGGTCTGCGCACCGACGAACCAGCGGGCGAACGGCGGAGACGAATAATCCAGCACCTGCGTCCAGGGCGAGTTCCAATCGATGAGCGCAGCCTCGTCCCGCCAGAACAGCTCCGGCGTAACGACCGAGCGCCGATAAACCTCAGCGTACTTCATGTCTCCTCCGTATCAAGCTCAAGAGTTCAGGCCGGGACGCGGACCCAGCCTTCCATCAGCACGCGGGCGCTGCGGCTCATGACCGCTTTTTTGACGCTCCACTCACCGTGCTCCTGCACCGCTTCGGCGCCGACGCGCAGGGTGCCGGATGGGTGGCCGAAGCGTACCGCATTGCGTTCGCCACCACCCGCCGCCAAGTTGACCAGTGTGCCCGGAATCGCGGCGGCCGTGCCGATCGCCACCGCGGCGGTGCCCATCATGGCGTGGTGCAGCTTGCCCATCGAGAGGGCGCGCACCAGCAGGTCGATGTCTTCCGCCGCAACCCGCTTGCCGCTGGATGCCGTGTACGCTGCCGGCGGTGCAACGAACGCCACTTTCGGCGTGTGCTGGCGCGTGACCGCCTCGCCGATGTCCTTGATCAGTCCCATGCGCACGGCGCCGTATGCGCGGATGGTCTCGAACATGGCCAGCGCCCTGGCGTCGCCATTGATCACGTCCTGCAGTTCAGTGCCCGTGTAGCCGATGGCGTCCGCGTTGATGAAGATGGTCGGGATGCCGGCATTGATCATGGTCGCCTGCAGCGTGCCGATGCCCGGCACTTCCAGCTCATCGACCAGCTGGCCGGTCGGGAACATGGCGCCGCCCGCGCCCTCTTCTTCCGCCGCCGGGTCCATGAACTCCAACTGGACTTCCGCGGCCGGAAAGGTGACGCCATCGAGTTCGAAGTCGCCGGTTTCCTGCACTGCGCCGTTGGTCATCGGGATGTGGGCGATGATGGTCTTGCCGATGTTGGCCTGCCAGATGCGGATCACCGCCACGCCGTCGCGCGGCACGCGCGCCGGGTCCACCATGCCACCGCTGATGGCGAACGCGCCCACCGCCGCCGACAGGTTGCCGCAATTGCCGCTCCAGTCGACGAAGGCCTTGTCGATGGCGACCTGGCCGAACAGATAATCGACATCGTGATCCGGCCGGCTGCTTTTGGACAGGATGACCGTCTTGCTGGTGCTCGAGGTGGCGCCGCCCATGCCGTCGATCTGCTTGCCATAAGGGTCGGGACTGCCGATCACGCGCAGCAGCAGCTTGTCGCGTTCAGGACCAGGGCGCTGCGCGGCTTCCGGCAGATCCTGCAGCCGGAAGAACACGCCCTTGCTGGTACCGCCTCGCATGTAGGTGGCGGGGATTCTGATTTGTGGTTGATGGCTCATCATGCCGCCTTCGCCGATTCCAGGAAGTCCTGCGCGAAGCGCTGCAGCACGCCGCCCGCTTCGTAGATCGATACGTCTTCCGACGAGTCCAGGCGGCAGGTCACCGGCACTTCGACGCGCTCGCCGTTCGCGCGGTGGATGACCAGCGCCAGCGTGGCGCGCGGCGCGCGTTCGCCAATCACGTCGAAGGTCTCGCTGCCGTCGATGCCCAGCGTCAGGCGGTTCACGCCCGGCTTGAATTCCAGCGGCAGCACGCCCATACCCACCAGGTTGGTGCGGTGGATACGCTCGAAGCCTTCCGCCACGATCGCTTCCACGCCCGCCAGCCGCACGCCCTTGGCCGCCCAGTCGCGCGACGAACCCTGGCCGTAATCGGCGCCGGCGATCACGATCAGCGGCTGCTTGCGGTCCATATAGGTCTCGATGGCTTCCCACATGCGGGTGATCGTGCCTTCCGGCTCGATACGCGCCAGCGAGCCGGCTTTCACGTTACCATCCGCATCGCGCACCATCTCGTTCTTCAGCGTCGGATTGGCGAAAGTGGCGCGCTGCGCGGTCAGGTGATCGCCGCGGTGCGTGGCGTAGGAGTTGAAGTCCTCTTCCGGCAGTCCCATTTTGTGCAGGTATTCGCCGGCGGCGGAATTCATCATGATTGCGTTCGACGGCGACAGGTGATCGGTGGTGATGTTGTCGCCCAGGACCGCCAGCGGCCGCATGCCCTTCAGCGTACGTGCGCCGGCCAGCGCACCTTCCCAGTACGGCGGGCGGCGGATATAAGTCGATTGCGGACGCCAGTCGTACAGCGGCGCGGCGCGCTCGATCGCGCCTTCCGCGCGCGCGAACATGGGGATGTAGACCTTGCGGAAGTGCTCCGGCTTGACCGATGCGGCGACGATGGCGTCGATTTCCTCATCGCTCGGCCACAGGTCTTTCAGTGTCACAGGCTTGCCGTCGGCGTCATGGCCCAGCACATCCTTTTCGATGTCGAAGCGGATGGTGCCGGCGATGGCGTAGGCCACCACCAGCGGCGGCGATGCCAGGAAAGCCTGTTTGGCATAAGGGTGGATGCGGCCATCGAAGTTGCGGTTGCCCGACAGGACGGCCGTGGCGTACAGATCGCGGTCCACCACTTCCTGCTGAATCACCGGGTCCAGCGCGCCGGACATGCCGTTGCACGAGGTGCAGGCATACGCCACCACGCCAAAGCCGAGCTTTTCCAGCTCCGGCAGCAGACCCGCTTCTTCCAGATACAGCGTCACTGCCTTGGAGCCCGGCGCCAGCGAAGACTTGACCCATGGCTTGCGCAGCAGGCCGGCGCGATTGGCATTTCGCGCCAGCAGACCCGCGGCGATCATGTTGCGCGGGTTGTTGGTGTTGGTGCAGCTGGTGATGGCGGCGATGATCACCGCGCCGTCGGGCATCTTGCCCGGTTCGTTTTCCACCACACCGGCGATACCCCGCGCCGCCAGGTCGGTAGTCGCCACGCGCTTGTGCGGGTTGGACGGACCGGCGATATTGCGCACCACGGTCGACAGATCGAAGGTGAGCACGCGCTCATATTCAGCCGTCTTCAGGCTGTCCGACCACAGGCCGGTGTGTCTGGCGTAGGTTTCCACCAGCGCCACCAGTGCGTCGTCGCGGCCGGTCAGTTTCAGGTACTTGATGGTCTGCTCGTCGATCAAGAACATGGCGGCCGTGGCGCCGAATTCCGGCGCCATGTTGGCGATGGTGGCGCGGTCGCCCAGCGTCAGCGCGGTGGCGCCCTCGCCGAAGAACTCCAGATAGGCCGATACCACTTTTTCCTTGCGCAGGAATTCGGTCAGCGCCAGCACGATGTCGGTGGCGGTGATGCCCGGCTGCGGTTTGCCGCTCAGCTCCACGCCGACGATGTCCGGCAGTCGCATCCACGATGCGCGGCCCAGCATCACCGTCTCCGCTTCCAGTCCGCCGACGCCGATGGCGATCACGCCCAGCGCATCGACCATGGGGGTGTGCGAGTCGGTGCCGACCAGCGTGTCCGGATAGGCCACGCCGTCGCTGACCTGGATCACCGGCGACATGCGCTCGAGGTTGATCTGGTGCAGGATGCCGTTCCCCGGCGGGATCACGTCCACGTTCTGGAACGCCTTTTTGGTCCAGTCGATGAAGTGGAAGCGGTCTTCGTTGCGGCGGTCTTCGATGGCGCGGTTCTTGTCGAATGCGTCGGGATCGAAGCCGCCGCATTCGACCGCCAGCGAGTGATCCACCACCAGTTGCGTCGGAACCACGGGATTGACCAGCGCCGGATCGCCGCCCTGCTGTGCAATGGCGTCGCGCAGGCCGGCCAGATCGACCAGCGCGGTCTGGCCCAGGATGTCGTGGCAGACCACGCGCGCCGGGAACCAGGGAAAGTCCAGATCGCGCTTGCGCTCGATCAGCTGCGACAGCGAGGCAGTCAGCGTCGCCGGATCGCAGCGTCGCACCAGGTTTTCCGCCAACACGCGCGAGGTGTAAGGCAGCTTGTCCCAGGCGCCTGGCTGGATGGCGTCGACGGCTTCACGCGCGTCGAAGAAGTCGAGCTGGGTGCCCGGCAGGTTCTTGCGAAATGCGGAGTTCATGATTATTTGCGATCCTTGATCGGAACGAACTTGAGGTCTTCAGGGCCGACGTAGTTGGCGCTTGGACGAATGATCTTGTTGTCGATGCGTTGTTCGATGATGTGCGCCGACCAGCCGGAGGTGCGCGAAATGACGAACAGCGGCGTGAACATCGCCGTCGGCACGCCCATCATGTGGTAGGACACGGCCGAGAACCAGTCCAGGTTGGGGAACATCTTTTTGATCTCCCACATCACCGATTCCAGCCGTTCGGCGATATCGAACATCTTGGTCGAACCGGCTTCCTCGGACAGCTGGCGCGCCACTCCCTTGATCACCACGTTGCGCGGGTCGGATACGGTATACACCGGGTGGCCGAAGCCGATTACCACTTCCTTGTTGGCGACGCGGTTGCGGATATCGGCTTCCGCCTCGTCCGGATTTTCGTAGCGCTTCTGGATTTCGAAGGCGACCTCGTTGGCGCCGCCGTGTTTCGGACCGCGCAGCGCGCCGATGGCGCCGGTGATCGCCGAATGCATGTCCGAACCGGTGCCGGAGATCACGCGGCTGGTAAAGGTGGAGGCATTGAATTCATGCTCGGCGTACAGGATCAGCGAGGTGTGCATCGCGCGCACCCACGATTCGCGCGGCTTCTCGCCGTGCAGCAGGTGCAGGAAATGGCCGCCGATCGAGTCGTCGTCGGTTTCCACGTCGATGCGCTTGCCGTTATGGCTGTAGTGGTACCAGTACAGCAGCATGGAGCCGAACGATGCCATCAGGCGGTCGGCGATATCGCGCGCGCCCGGAACGTTATGATCATCCTTTTCCGGCAGCACGCAACCGAGCACCGAGACGCCGGTGCGCATCACGTCCATCGGATGCGCCGATGCCGGCAGCGCCTCCAGTGCCGACTTCACCGCCTGCGGCAGGCCGCGCAGCGATTTCAGCTTGGCCTTGTAGCCCTTCAGTTCCGCCACGGTCGGTAGTTTGCCGTGCACCAGCAGGTAGGCGATTTCCTCGAATTCGCAGGTGGTGGCGACATCCAGGATGTCGTAGCCGCGGTAGTGCAGATCGTTGCCGGTTTTGCCGACGGAGCACAGCGCGGTGTTACCTGCCGCGACGCCGGACAGGGCGACGGATTTTTTCGGCTTGAAGGTTGTGGCTTCGGTCATTTGGTGTCTCCTCTTATTTCTTCTGTGCGGCGAACAGGGCATCCAGCTTCTGTTCGAAATCGTGATAGTTGATGCGGTCATACAGTTCGGCGCGGGTCTGCATGGTGTCCAGCACATTCTGCTGCGTGCCGTCGCGGCGGATCGCGGTGTAGACGTTTTCCGCCGCCTTGTTCATGGCGCGGAAGGCGGACAGCGGATACAGCACCATGCCCACGTCGGCGCCGCGCAGCTCATCGACGGTGAACATCGGCGTGGCGCCGAATTCGGTGATGTTGGCCAGGACAGGCACCTTGACGGCGGCGGCGAATTTTTTATACATATCGAGACTGATCATCGCCTCCGGGAAGATCATGTCGGCACCCGCTTCCACGCAGGCGACCGCGCGTTCGATGGCGGCGTCCAGTCCTTCCACGGCCAGCGCGTCGGTGCGCGCCATGATCACGAACTGGTCGTCGGTACGCGCATCGACGGCGGCGCGGATGCGGTCCACCATCTCATCCTTGCTGACGATTTCCTTGCCCGGACGATGGCCGCAGCGCTTGGCGCCTACCTGGTCTTCGATGTGCATGGCGGCGGCGCCGAACTTGATCATCGACTTGACGGTGCGCGCGACATTGAAGGCCGATGCGCCAAAACCGGTGTCCACATCGACCAGCAGCGGCAGGTCGCAAACGTCGGTGATGCGGCGCACGTCGGTCAGCACATCGTCCAGATTCGAGATGCCCAGGTCCGGCAGGCCGAGCGAACCGGCGGCCACACCGCCGCCCGACAGATAGATCGCCTTGAAGCCGGCGCGCTTGGCCAGCAGCGCATGGTTGGCGTTGATGGCGCCGACGATCTGCAGCGGGGTTTCTTCCTGGACGGCTTGGCGGAACGCGGCGCCGGCGGAGTGATGACTCATGTTATGACCTTTCCATGTTGCGTTGTAGTTGCGCTCTCTAGTGCAAAGGGCGTGCCAGCGTGACAAGCCATATAAGTCAAGCACTTAGGTAACCCACACCGTTTCATGATGAAACACTGAAACGGAAATGAACTATAATTGAAACATGCGACATTCCACCCCCTTGCCCGTTGACGCCACCGACAAGCCGGTCATCTGGACGGTATCCGTGTCGCGCCTGTCCGACCTGTTCCGCGACATCACGCTGGAATACGACAATCTGGCGACCATCGAACCGATCAACCTGGGCTTCGACGAGGCGGCAAAGCACATCCGCGAACGCCTGGCGACCGAGCGCTGCGACGCCGTGATCGCGGCCGGTTCCAACGCCGCCTACCTCAAGGGCCGGCTGTCGGTGCCGGTGGTGATCGCCAAATTCAGCGGGCTGGATGTGATGCAGGCGCTGGCGCGCGCGCGGCGCGTGTCGGACCGTATCGGCATCGTCACCTACCAGGAGCGGTTGGCGGAACTGGCCGAGTTTTCCAGCACCTTCGGCTTCCATGTCGAGCAACGCACCTACGTGACCGAAGAAGACGCACGCGCGCAGATCAACGATCTGAAGGCTGCCGGCATCAAGGCCATCGTCGGTGCGGGCCTGATCACCGATCTGGCGGAGGAAGCGGGACTGACCGGTGTGTTCGTGTATTCGGCCGCTTCGATCCGGCACGCGTTCGACGATGCACTGGAGATGGCGCGTCTGACGCAACTGGAATCCAGCCGCGCACGGACGCGTGGTGCGGTGGTCCCGGACACGCTGCGCGCCAAGCATGGCATCAACGACCTGCGTGGCGACTCCGCCGCGATGGAACAGGTGCGCCAGTCCGTGGTGTTGTATGCGAAATCGCCGGCGACCGTGCTGATACAGGGCGAAACCGGCTGCGGCAAGGAACTGGTGGCGCAGGCCATCCACCGTGAAGCGCCGCGCACCCTGGGACAGAACCGTCCCTTCGTCGCGGTGAACTGCGGCGCGATCGCCGAATCGCTGCTGGAGTCGGAGCTGTTTGGCCACGAGGAAGGCGCTTTCACCGGCGCGCGGCGCGGCGGCCACGCCGGCCTGTTCGAGGCGGCCAACCACGGCACCCTGTTCCTTGACGAGATAGGCGAGATGCCGCTGGCGCTGCAAACGCGTCTGCTGCGCGTGCTGGAAGAACGCGAAGTGGTGCGGGTGGGCGGCACGCGGCCTGTCCCCGTGCATGTGCGCATCATCAGCGCCACACACTGCGACCTCGAACAACGCGTGCGCGAGGGCCGCTTCCGCGCGGACCTGTTCTACCGTCTGGCCGTGCTGCGTCTGACGTTGCCGCCGTTACGCGCGCGGCCCGACGATGTGATGACACTGGCCGAATGGTCGCTGAAGAATGCCCTGGCCTCGCTGGGCGCGCGTCCGCATCCCAATCTGCACGCCGAGATGGCGGCCTGCGCGCCACTGCTGCAACGCTACGACTGGCCCGGCAATGTGCGCGAACTGCGCAACCTGACCGAACGCCTGGCGCTGTTTCTCGCGGCCGAGCCGCTGCAGGCGCTGACGCCGGCCTTCGTGCTGAGCGTCGCACCCGAGCTGGCGTCGCACAGCCAGCGCACCGGTGCCGGATATGGCACCGGCATCGGCACCGGCATCGGCGCCGGCACCGGGACGGTCATCGCGGCCCGCCGTCACGCCCCGCCGCCGTCCGAGCGCGTCAGCGACGTGGTGGCCCGCTTTGGCGGCCGGCGCGACGCCGCGGCCGATTACCTCGGCATCAGCCGCACCACCTTGTGGCGCAGGCTGAAGGCCGAAGGCGCCGCCTGATCTGCCCGCGCGAAGATTACAACAACGTCATGTTCGCGCCATCTTCATGTCATCGCTGCCTGCCTAGAATGGGTTCATCCATTCATCGCGGGAACGAGACATGCCCAATCTACTCACTTACGCACGGCCGGCAATCGCACTTGCCTGCGCCGGGGCGGCTCTGGCGGCAGGCTATGCCTACGCGACCGGCTGGCTGACGCCCGACCGCCTGACGCCGCAAGCCATCATCGCCAGCTTCCAGACGGACTTCGGCCGGCACGACGGCTACCGCCGCAACCACGCCAAGGGCGTGTGCGTCATCGGTCACTTCGACGGCAACGGCAACGCCAGCCCGTATTCTCGCGCGCTGGTGTTCGGCAATCTGCGCACACCGGTGATCGGCCGCTTCGCCGTCCCCGGCGGCAATCCGTCCGTCGCCGACACCGCAAATCCGGTCCGCAGTCTGGCGCTGCAGTTCACGCTGCCGAACGGCGAGCAATGGCGCACCGGCATGAACAGCACGCCCGTCTTCGTGGTCAACACGCCGCAAGGCTTCTACGACAACCTGCAGGCATCGCGGCCGTTGCCTGGCACCGGCAAGCCCGATCCCGCAAAGCTGCAGGCATTCTTCGACGCGCACCCCGAATCGGCCGCGTTCCGCCAGTGGGTGAAGGCGCATCCGCCTTCGTCGTCCTTCACCAACACGCGCTTTTACAGCATCAACGCCTTCGAACTGGTGGACCGCAATGGCAACAGCCACCTCGCGCGCTGGTCGGTGATTCCGCAGGCCGCCTATGCGCCGCTCACGCCGGAAGCCAAGGCGGCGCCGGACTCCTTGCAGCATGACCTGATCGATCAGCTGAGCCATGGGCCGGCGCGCTGGCGGCTGCAGCTCCAGCTGGCGCAGCCCGGCGATCCAGGCAACGACGCCACCAAGGCCTGGCCCGAAGATCGCCCGGTGATCGACGCGGGCACGCTGACGCTGGAACGCGCCGTCACCCAGGACGACGGCCCGTGCCGCGACATCAACTTCGACCCGACCATTCTGCCGCAAGGCATACGCCCATCCGACGACCCGCTGCTGGCGGCGCGCTCCGGTGCCTACGCCAGGTCGTACCAGCTGCGCACCAGCGAACAAGCCGCCAGACACGCGGCGCAAGGAGAACAACCATGACACCGTCGCGCTTTCCGCTCGCCCTGCGCCTGCTGCACTGGATCATGGCGCCGCTGCTGCTGGCGATGCTGCTCATCGGCACAGGCATGGTCGCTACCGTTTCGCACTGGCGCATCACCCTGATCAACCTGCACAAACCACTCGGCCTGGCGCTGCTGGTGCTCGCCGTCCTGCGCCTGCTGCTGCGCCTGCGTGGCCGCACGCCGCCACTGCCGGCCTCCGTGCCGGCGCCGATGCGCCTGGCGGCACATGGTTCGCACTGGCTGCTGTACGGCTGCATGCTGGCCATGCCGCTGATCGGCTGGGCCATGCTGTCGGCCGGCGGCTTCCCGCTGCCGTCGTTCGCCGGCATCGCGCTGCCGCCGCTGCTGGCGCCGGACGTGAGCCACTACGCGCTGCTGCGCGCACTGCATATGCGGTTGGGTGAACTGTTTTATCTGCTGGTTTGCGTCCACATCATGGCGGGCCTGATGCACGCGTTGCTGCTGCGCGACGGCGTGTTCGACGCCATAACCCTGCGCCGCCGGAAGAATTAAAAGTCGTTTTCAACCACGGCAAGGACGCTTACCGCCGCCGCACAGAGCGTGTGCGCATTCAGCGCGGCGGCGCCGCGTTCAACCTGGGCATACGCCAGGCGTTTTAACATCACACAAAGGAGAGTTCCATGAACATCAAACACACCATCGCCATCGCCGCCTTGTCGGCTCTTGCCCTGACCGGCGCCGCCCACGCCGCCCCGCCGTCGGGCACCGCGGCCGACTACGGCGTGGCCGTGCCGGCCGCGGCGGCGCAACGGGCCATCACCATCAACGCCGACACCAAATGGGTCAACGTCACCGACGGCGAAACCGTGCGCTTCGATGTGAATGGCCAAAGCTTCACCTGGCACTTCAGCACCTACCCTCAAATCAGCAGCTTCGACCTGGCGCGGATCGCGCCGGCCGGCGTCACGGCGGGCAGCGTCCGGGTCTACATCGCCACTAATCCGCTGTACCGCGGCTAAGGCTGGCGGCGGCGCATCCGTGCGCCGTTGGCCCCGGCCGCTGGCTACATTCGCCGCATCCACATGGTCAGCGTGTCCACGCCAGCCGGCGCCACCGCCGCCCTGCTCACGCTGGCCCTGCTGCTGTGGTTCTGGTTCGCCCTGCCGCTGCGCACGCGCCGGCGTATGCGCTGACTACCGTTCATCCAGCCGGAAAAACCGCTCATCCCATTGCCGTCGCGGCGCCGCGGGGCCGCCGTTAGCATGATCTCACTGACAACGCTAACGGAGGAAATGATGAAACGCTCGCTGCTCAACACCCTTGCTGCTTTCGCTACCGGTCTTGTTTTGGCCTCCCCCCTGACCCACACCGCATCCGCCGCCACGGCGCATTCCGCCTTCAAGGTGGAGGTGACCGGCAAAGGCACGCCGGTGGTCCTGATTCCGGGTCTCAGCTCGTCCGGGGCGGTATGGGACGGCACCGTGGCCCGCTATTGCGGCGGCGAAAAATACCAGTGCCACGTGCTGACGCTGGCCGGCTTCGCCGGTGTGCCGGCAGCGGTCCAGGGGCCGTTCCTGCCCGCTGTCGAACAGCAGATCAGCGACTACATCACGGCCAACAAATTCGATCACCCGATCGTGATCGGTCACAGCCTGGGCGGCTTCCTCGGCATGAAGCTGGCAATTGACCATCCGGACCAGGTCGGACGCCTGATCATCGTCGACACCCTGCCCGCGCTGATGGCGGTGCAGATGCCCAGCATGACCCAGGCGCAGATGAAGGAAATCGCCGCCGGCATGCGGGAGCGCATGCAAAGCCAGGATGAGGAAACGATGCGCGCCAACACGCTCGCCACGCTGCGCACCATGATAACGAAGCAGGAAGACATCGACCGCGCCATGGACTGGTCGAAGCAGTCGGACCGCGCCACCGTCATCAATGCCATGACCGAGATGAGCGCGGAAGACCTGCGCGGCGAGGTCTCCCGCATCAAGGCGCCGACGCTGGTGCTGGGCAGCTGGATCGCCTACAGGCAGTTCGGCGCCAAGCCGATGTTCGAACAGATGTACCAGGCCCAGTATCGGCAGTTGCCCGGGGTAAAAGTGGAACTGGCCGACAACGCCCGTCACTTCATCATGTACGACGATCCCGCCTGGCTGTATGATCGCATCGATCACTTCCTCGACTGAGACCATGCATAACGACCGTCCCCTGCTCGCCCGGCTGAACTGGTACTGGATATTCCAGCTGGCCGGCTGGGGCTTTCTGCCGCTACTGATGTGGGCCATGCTGCCGGCGCCGCTGCGCAGCGGCACCCAGGCCTCGGTCGCCATCTGGGCCGGGGTCAGCGGCGTGCTGATTTCCGATGTCTGGCATCGTTTGCTCAAGCGCCGCATCCAGGCGGGCGTGCGGGTCGGCTGGCAAACCATGCTGAGCGCGGTGCTGGTGCTGGGCGCGCTCAACACCGCCGTGCAGACGCTGGGCTATGTCGTGGTGCGGCCGTTCGGCACCTCACTCACCAACATCTCCTGGCTGCCCGGCGCGCTGATGTTCTGGTGGGGAGTGTACATCGTGTGGAATGTGTTCTACATGGCGGTGCTGTCGCTGCGCCGCGCCACCCGCGCGGAGGCCGAGGCGCTGCGGCTGGAGGTCACCGCCAAGGAAGCCGAATTGCGCGCGCTGCAGGCGCAGGTCAATCCGCACTTCTTCTTCAACAGCATGAACAGCGTGCGCGCGTTGATTTATGAAGATGCCGACGCCGCCGCGCAGATGGTCGACCAACTGGCCAGCGTGATGCGTTATGCCCTGCAGTCGGGCCACCACGACACTGTGCCGCTGGCGGCGGAGATGGAAGCCGTGCAGTCCTATCTGGCGATCGAAAAGATCCGCTTCGAAGAACGCATGCGCGTCAGCGTGGAGATCGGCATCGGCCTGGAACGGGTGCGCATTCCGCCCATGGCGCTGCAGACGCTGGTGGAGAACGCCGTCAAATACGGCGTGGAAGCGAGTGCCGGCGGCAGCGAAATCCATATCCGCGCGCAGCGCCTGGATGACCGGACTGTGCATATCGAAATCGCCAACCTGGGCGCGATCGTGCCGTTTGCGAATTCCACCAAGGTCGGCCTGGTCAACACGCGCAAGCGGCTGGCGCTCGCCCTGGGCGCCAACGCGCAACTGGATTTGTCGGAAAACAGTGGTTGGGTACGCGCCACACTCACCTTGCCGGAGGCCGCCTGATGCGGGCATTACTGATAGACGACGAACGCCTGGCGCGCGCCGAGTTGCGGCGCCTGCTGGCGGCGCATCCCGATGTGGAGATCGTGGGCGAAGCGGCCAATGCGGCCGACGGCGTGCAGCAGATCCTGGCGCTCAAGCCGGACCTGGTGTTCCTCGATGTGCAGATGCCCGGCGGGAGCGGCTTCGACATGCTGGCGGCGCTGGAGGAGGCGCCGGAAGTGATCTTCACCACCGCCTTCGACCAGTATGCGCTGCAGGCGTTCGAGGTCAATGCGCTCGACTATCTGCAGAAGCCGATCCAGGCCACGCGCATGGCGGCGGCCCTGCAGCGCTGCACGGCGCGGCATCAACGCGGCGCGGCGGCACCGGCGGCCGGCGCGCGCAAGCTGTTCATCAAGGATGGCGAGCGTTGCTGGTTCGTCGCCCTGCAGGACATCCGCCTGTTCGAATCGGACGGCAACTACACGCGCGTGTATTTCGACCGCCAGCAACCGCTGATGCTGCGCTCCCTGAACCAGCTGGAAGAAAAGCTCGATCCGCAGCAGTTTTTCCGCGCCAACCGCCGTCACATCGTCAACCTCGATTACGTCGAACAGGTCGAGCCCAACGACGCCGGCGGCCTCGATCTCACCCTGCGCGACCGGCTGCAGGTCGAAGTCTCGCGCCGCCGCGCGGCCCAGTTCAAGGCGATCGCGAGCCTGTAGCCTGACGCGCATCGGCGCGCTCTCGCGCCGGCGCCGTCAGACCCGCAGCACCGCCTCCGGCATCAGACGCATTGCGATCAGGGCATGCCGTGTGGCGGCGACCAGACCGCTGAACAGGCTAAGCCCGAGCGCAAGCAGCAGCGTCCAATATCCGACAGGCGCATGTTCGACGAATGAGGCGAAGTAGCGATCGATCAGCAGCGCGGCGATCGGCAGTCCGATCGCCGCTGCCGTCAATGTCAGGATGCCGGTTTCGCGCAGTATCAACAAGCCGATATCGGTGCGGCGCGCGCCGTGCAGTTTGCGCAGGATGATTTCCCTGGCGCGGCGCTGCACGGTGTTGGCGGACAGGCTGTAAGTGCCGAAGGCCGCGATCAGCATTGCGACCAGGCTGGCGGCGGCCAGCAGGCGCACCATGCGCGCGTCATCCGCATAGTTGGCGGCGAGGATGGCGTCGGCCCGCTCCAGCTTCAAAATATGGTCGGGGAAGTAGCGCGGCCATAGCTTGCGTACCGCGTCTGCCACCGGTGCCGGATCACCGTTGACGCGTATGCTCAGCGTGACGCCCGCCGTCCACAGTTCATAGGCCGTCGCCACCGGCGCCGCGCGCAACGTGCGGAAGCGCAGGTCGGGCGCGATGCCGATCACCCGCTTGCGTATCACCTTGTCGTCGTAACCGGTGAACAGCACGGTTTCGCCCAGCGCCGCCTGCGGCGTGGCGAAGCCCAGTGCGCGCGCGGCGATGGCGTTCAGGATCACCGGCTCGGCGTCATCCTCCCTGTCGATGCGCGGATCGAACAGGCGGCCAGCCAGCGGTTTGATGCGATACAGCGCGAAGAAGGCGGCGCTCACCGATTTCATGTCCATCGCGGCCGCCGCGCCGCCGGGTCGTTTCAGTTCGCGCGACCAGGCCATATCGAGCTTGCCGACCGGGTCTTCCGAAATCGCCACGCCCGCCACGCCGGGCCGCGCCGCCAGCGCCGTCATCAGGCCGCGCGCCCGGTCGCTGAACTTGACCGGCTCCGGCAGGCCGACCACCAGCAGCGGCGCCGGATCGAAGCCCGGCGAGGCCCGCATCGCGTACTCGGTCTGCCAGGCGATGGCGATGGTGAAGCCGGTCAGGCACATTGCCACGGCGGCCTGCAGCGCGGTCAACGCGCGGCGCCAGCGCATGGCGAGCAGCGATTCGGTATCGGGGCGTCCCGCCAGCACCTGGCCTGGATGCACGTGCAGCGCGATCCAGATCGGCGACAACGCCGTCACCGCGCCGAGCGAGGCGCCCAGCGCCAGCGCGGCGGCGATGTTGGATGGCGTCAGCAAGCCTTCCAGCTCGCGGTTCACCAGCTGCGCGAACACCGGCAGCGCCAGCCAGGCCAGCATCAGGCCCAGCGCCGTCGCCGCCAGCGCCACCAGCAGCGACTCGGCCAGAAACTGGCCGGCGACGCGGCCGGCATCGGCGCCCAGCACCTTGCGCATGGCGATCTCGCGCTGGCGGCGCAGCACGCGCACTGTGGCCAGGTTGATGTAATTGATGGCCGCCAGCGCCAGGATCGCCAGTGCCACCGTGCCCAGCGCCACCACCACCGTGCGGCTGGCGCGCGGGCCGGCCAGCGCCACGCGGCTGTTTTCCACCGCGTCGTCGAAGTAGGCGTCGCGCAGCGGCGACAAGCCGATGTCGATGGCCCTGCGCTCACCCAGCAGCGCGCGCGTCTCGGGCGGATAGTGCTGCAGGCTGGGCGTGCGGTCCACCGCCTGCTGCAAGGCTTGCCGTATCGTCGGCAGCGATGCGCCAGGCGCCACGCGGATCAACAGCTTGCCCATCCACCCCTGCTCGCCGGTCAGCATCTCGCTGCGTATCATCGGCTCGACCAAGGCCGAGTTCACGCCCGCCAACATCTCGAACGAGATGGTCGAATTGCCGGGCGGCGTGCGCACCACCGCGCCCACGCGCACCGTCTTGCCATCCGCCTGCAACGCGCGGCCCAGCACATCGGCGCTGCCGAACAGGCGCCGGGCGCCGGACTCGGTGACCACCAGGCTGTCGGGATGCTCCAGCGCCGCACGCACGTTGCCCTGCAATGCCTGCAGGCCCAGCATGGTGTCGAAGCCCGGCAGCACCGCAAGCCCGCTCAGCGTCAGCAGCCGGCCATCGACCCGCGCGATCAGCGGCCGCAGCTCGGGACGCAGCGGCAGATAGCTGGTGGCGCCGGTCACGCCGGAGGTGTTTATCGCCACCGTGCGCAGGAACAGCGGCCCCACTTCGTACTTGGGCCGCCTGGGATCGACGTTGTAGTGCTGGGTGACGACATACAGCTGATCCACCTGCGGCAGATGGGCGTCATAGCTGAACGAGTAGCGCACGAAACCGAACAGCAGCAGGCTCGCCGCCAAACCGATGCTCAGGCTCAGTATCGACGCCAGCGTGTATGCCGGCTCCTGAATCAGGGTGCGCCAGCCGATGCGTAAGTCCATATGCTCAAAGTCCGTAGTGAGATGATGGTCTCAAAACTGCAAACTCCATGCCATGCCCACGGCGCGCGCCGCAGCGGGCGCGCTGTGCGGAAATGAACGCCGCTGCTGTTCAGTTCCGGACATTCAGGCCGGGGATCGCCTGCGGATTGTAGGGCTTGAGCGGCTGTTCCTTCATCTTCTTTTCCAGCAGCTCCAGCGCCACTTCCAGCTGGCGGTCCTGGCCCTGATAGGTGGCGTGCGGCGGATTGTCGACCACCACGTCCGGCGTCACGCCCACGCCTTCGATCAGCCACTGGCCGTCCTGCGCGTTGAACTGGCCCATCTCCGCCACGCGCGCCATGCCGTTGTCGCTCAGGCGGTTGTTATCGCTGAGCCAGACCCCGGCGCCGGCGGTGCGCTTGCCGACCAGCGGCGCCAGCCCCAGCGCCTTGATGCCGGCGGCAAAGGTCTCGCCATCCGAGTAGGTGTACTCGTCGACCAGCACCACCAGCTGGCCGCGGAAGGTGTGCTGCATGTTCGGCGACGGCTGCACGCCCGGCGGCGCCCAGAACGCCCATGCCTTGCGCAGCAGCTTCTCGATGATCCAGCTGTCGATATTGCCGCCGTTGTTGCGGCGGACGTCGATGATCAGCCCCTCGCGGTTGACGTTGGCGTAGAAGTCGCGCGCGAACGAGGCGATATCGTTCGGCCCCATGGCGCGCAGGTGCAGGTAGCCTATGCGGCCCTTGGACGCCGCCTCCACCTGGCGCGCGCGGCGCTGCTCCCAGTCGCTGTAGCGCAGTGTCGCCTGTTTGGCCATGGTCACCGGCAGCACGATCACCTGGCGCGATTCGGTCTTGCGCTTCACCTGCAGCAGCACCTGCTTGTCGGCCTGGTTCAGCAGCAGGTCGGCGATGTCGCGCGCTTCCGTCACCGGCCGGCCGTTGACGGCGGTGATGATGTCGCCTTCCTTCACATCGACGCCGGCCTGCGCCAGCGGGCCGCGTTCGGCCGGCAGTTCCGGCTCGCTGGCGTAGATGTGATCGACGCGGTAGCCGTCGGCGGTGCGCGACAGCAGCGCGCCCAGCCCGGCCGGCGTGCCTTCCGGCGCCGGCTTGCGGATCTCGCCGGGACGGATCTGCGAGTGCAGCGCGCCAACCTCGCTGATCATCATGCCCAGCACGTCGTCCAGCTCCGCGCGGTCGGTAACGCGATCGACCAGCGGCGCATACTTGGCGCGCACCGCCGGCCAGTCGGCGCCGCGCATCTTGACGTCGTACAGGAAGTCGCGGTGCATGCGCCAGGCGTCGTTGAACATCTGCTTCCATTCCAGGCGCGGATTGGCGGTGAAGGTCCAGTCGTCGACCTTGACCTTGGCCTTGCCGACATCGGCGGGTGCCTTGGCGCCCGCTTCCAACACCAGCATTTCGCCCGGACCGCTGGCGCTGAAGGTGCGGTAGTAGACATGCTTCTTGTCGGCCGACAGATCGTATTCGCGCACGCCGCTGGCGAAAGTCTCCGGCTGCGGGCCGTTGCTGGCGATGGCCAGGGTTTTCAGATTGGCCTTGCCGCCGTTGCCGTCGGCTTCCAGGAAGTACAGGCGCTTGTCATCCATGCTCAGACTGCGGTAATTGCCGGGCGCCAGCGGCACTTCGTACAGACGCTCGGCCAGGCCGGCAAAGGCGATCGCCGGCAGCGACTTCTCGACCTTCTTCGGCGCGGCCTTGGCCACGGCTTTTTCAGCGGCTTTCTCGGCCGCCTGCTCGGTCGCGCCTTCGGCCGGCTTGTCGCCCGGCTTGCTCAGCTCATCGTCCGGCTTGAACGGGAAGCGGTTGTCGGGCTGCAGCGCCAACGCATACACGCCGGTGCGCTTGTCGAACACCGGCCCCATGTTGCGATCGCCCCATGGCGAACCGTTGGCCAGCTGGAAGTTGCGGGCCGACAGGAAGTACAGCCACTTGCCGTCCGGCGAGAACACCGGCGATCGCGAGGTGTAACGGTCGCTGGTGACAAAGCTCAGCTGCTTGCTGTCGAGGTTGTACAGGCCGATCTGCTCGCGCTGCTCGGTGCTGCCGGGACGTACCAGCGCCAGGTTGCGGCTGTCCGGCGACCACAGGATTTCGTCGTAATCGCCGAGGCCGGACTTGCCGGCGTCGTCGATCACGGTGTTGGCTTTGCTGACCAGGTCCAGCAGCCAGAAGCGCCCCTTCTTGTCGGTGTGGCCCAGCCAGCGGCCATCGGGCGACGGGTACAACGCCCAGCGGTGGCTGCTGCCATCCCTGGTCAACTGCTCGCCCTTGCCGGAACCGTCGGCGGCGAACTTCCAGATTTCGTTTTCGCCGGTGGTATCGACGATGGCGTAGACCGAGCGGTCGTCGGCGCTGAACACGGCGGCACGGGCGCGCGCGCCTTCCGGGATCGCGATTTCGACGCGGCGCTGGGCACCGGTGCCGGCCACGCTGACCCGGCCACGCGCGGTCAGCACGACGCGCTCGCTCTTGCCGGCAATTTGCACGCTGGTCAGGTTTTCCAGCGGCGAGCGGATCTGGCGCGTGCGTTGCTGGTCGAAGTCGGACACCAGGCTGATCGCCAGCCGTTCGTCCCGGTTGGCGGCCAGGTCGAACACATGCAGGTCGGCGCCGAGCTGGAAGGCGATGCGACCGTCGCCCATGCTGGCGCCGCGCACATCCCAGTCGCTGTAACTGGTCAGCTGGCGCGCATCGCTGCCGTCGGCCGTCATGCTCCACAGGTTATCCGAGCCGCCGCGGTCGCTGATGAAGTACAGACGGTTCTGCCACCACATCGGCCGCTTGTTGTTGCCGCTGTCGTCGGCCAGCAATTGCACCGCTTCGGCCGCGCCGCCCAGCTCGTAGCGCCACAGCTGCGCGTACGCGCCGCCGCGGTAATGTTTGACGTTATCGTTGGTCATGGCCAGACCGTTGCGTGTGAAGTACAGCGTCTTGCCGGCATCATCAAGCACGGCGTCGTTGGCGTCGGCCACCGGGAAGATGCGGCGCTGTAAATCATCCGGTTTGACGGCGGCGATCACCAGGCTGCGGCCCGGCCCCTTGCTGTCGGCCATGCTGACCAGCACCTCGCCCTGCGCGGTCCAGCCCAGCACCGACACGGCGCCGTTTTCAAACGTGATGCGCTTGGGCAGACCGCCGGCCAGCGGCATCACATACGCTTCCTGCGCGCCCTCGTACGAGGCGGAGAACGCCAGCCACTGGCCGTCACGCGAGATGGCCGCATTGGTTTCGGCCGCCGGATGGGTGGTCAGGCGCTGGGCCTGGCCGCCGTGCAGGCCGGTACGCCACAGATCGCCTTCGGCGGTGAACACCACATTGTCGCCACGGACAGCGGGGAAGCGGTAGTAAGCATCGGCGGCGGCGGTGGCGGTGGACAGCAGGCCGGCGGACAGCAACAGCAAGGCAAGCGGGCGTGACAGTTTCATGGAGCGGCGTCAGTGATTGAATGAGGAATCATTCTGGCACAGCTTGCCTCCCGCCAAGAAAATTTATCGCGCCACGTGGCCGAACAGCACCACCCCCAGGCTGCCGGTGGCGCCGTCACCGTGTTCGCGGCCGACGCGGGTCTGTACCATCTCGACCGCGGTGAACTGCTGCGGCGCCAGTTGCAGCTGCTGCGCGGTCAGCACCAATGCCTGGCGCTCGCCGGGCTGCAATTCCAGCACCACGCTGGTTTCGGTCTGCCGGCGGCGCGCCGCATCGGCATCCGCGGCACGGTACAGCGCCAACTGATGCGGCCGTGCCATCACCGGCTCCGCGCGTATCAGGCGCGCCAGCCGGCGCAGGCCGTCCTCCGCCATCGGCCTGACCGTCACCAGAAAGGCGCCCGCTGCCGGCAGCGGATTGCCGGCCCAGAACACCAGCGACTTGTCGCCGGCCGCGCTCACCAACGCCGATTGCAGGTTGTATTGCGCCCAGTGGCGGTTGTCGACCGGCGACGGCGCGGCCGGTCCCGGATCGGGTTCCGGCGGCGTGCAGCTGGCGCGCGCCAGCAGGCAGAAATGCGGCGGGATGCTGGCCTGCTGCGGCGTCCACACCATGGGCGGAAAACGCGTCGGTCCGGCGACCGACCGGCCCGCCACGGGCTGCGTGGCGCTCAGGATCAGCTGCTGGCTGGCAAAGCCGGTGGCGGGGTCGGACCAGTACACCTGCAGCTTCACCAGCGCGTTCGGCACGCCGCGATTGTCGACGTCGACGGTGATCTGCAGCGGCTGGTCCGGCAGATAGGTGCCGGGCGTCGCGCTGTAATTCACGCCCTGCACCTGGATCGCCGGACACAGCCAGCTGATCACCGGCGGCGTGACCTTGGTCAGCGGCCGCTGTGCGGTCCGCCCCTCGTCGCCCTTGAAGTACGGGATCACCAGCCACGGATGGGCGGTGTCGATGTCGTCATCCTGGTCCATGGCGGCCCCTCACAACGCGGTTTGCGGATAGGCCAGCGCGACTTCGGGCACCGGATCGTCGTCGATCGAGCCGGCGGCGATGTCCCAGCAATGGTGGCCGGCATCGCGGTCGGCGTCCATATCCAGGTTGGCGCTGTCGGTCTCGCCGCGGGCGATCTGCTCCCACAGGCCCAGCGCACGACGCGCGGCGCGGGCGACGTAATCGGCGGGCGTGGTCAACGCCGCATAGGGCGGCGGGCCGCCGGCCTTGTGTTCGATGGCGGTGGCGGGCGCCGTTTCGTAGCCGGCGTTGGGCTGCGCGGCGGCGCGGTGCGGAAACGCCGATAACGGCGGCGCGCTGGTGAACTGCGCGTGCACCGGTTGCAGCAGCTGCAGCGCGTTCGGGTAGATGATGCCGAACACGGCCAGGTAATCGGCCGCATTGGAAAAGCCCTGCCACAAACATAGCTGCAACTGCTCCAGCGCGTCGCAGATGCGCACCGCGTCGCCGGTGGCGGCGAACGCGGCCAGTGCCTGGCCGTTGGTGCCGGGCTGCGGATCGGGGAAGCTGGGGTCCTTTTTCGGCTTGTCCGCACCGCACATCGCGCCGAAGCTGAAGATGCAGGCCAGCACCACCAGCACGAAGACCAGCGCCATGACGCAAAACGTCCAGCAGGTTTTGCTCTTGGTTTCCTCGCTGTCGGCCGCCTTGGAAGGCGCGCCGCCGGGCGGCGCGGCGCCACTGCCGGCCGGTTTGACGCCGCTGTCCAGCGGCGGATAGGCGGCGGGATTGGCCGCCTTGCGCGCTGCCAGCGTCAGCGCCAGCGGCGCCGGCAACGGCGGCATGGTGAACGCGGCCAGCAGCTCCAGGTGGCGCAGCAGGCGCGCGTAGCCGGTCTGCAGATCCGGCAGCGGCGCGGTGACGCGCAAGTCATAAGTTGCCGTCAGGCTGTCGTTCAGCAGTTGGGCGATGGCGGCCGGCAGTTGCGGCGGCAGCGCCGGCGCGCCCCAGCGCCCCCCCAAACGCCACCAAAAGGGGGGCCACCGCGCGCGGCAGGTGCCGGGTGGGGGCCACAAGGACCGGACCCGGGGCGGCCGGGTTT